>CAYXFW010000174.1:0-6219 GCA_964464305.1 uncultured Verrucomicrobiota bacterium | reverse complement strand
AGGCCGACGACCTGGGCGAGGGAGATCAGGAAGTGGAACAGGTCGACCACCTCGATGCGCGCGTTCTGCTTGTCGTAGGTCTGATACTTCGCCCACCACTTCCAGGGCACGCTGTCGATCAGCTCGGCCGTTTCCTGCGACATCGCCCGGCAGTAGTTCAGCACCCACTTCGGCTGCTCGTCCTCCGGAAGCGCGGTCGTGTCGACGCCGATCCGGCGGTTCAACTCCGCCTGCATGTGGAACATCGCTTCGAGAAAGTCCGGTTTCGGTTCGCTCATGTTTCGTCTCCTGGTGCCCGGTGCAGGGCGCAATTCCGGCGGGCCTTCTCCCTCCGCAGATCACTGTATTCCGGAAATCCGGTCCGCGATCGTCGACTGTAGCCGCGACCGGTGGTCGCGGCAATGCGTCCGGTGCGCAAGGCCAGCCGCGACCCCCGGTCGCGGCTACAGCCACCCCACGGAGTTGCCTTGCGCCCCCCCGGCACCCGCCCGGCATTTGCCCGTGCAGGGTAGGGGGAGGGCTGCTATAATTCCAGATCAAACGAAATCCGTGAGGAGCGTATGGAGAACATCATCATTCTGGGAACGGGATCGGCGGGCTACACGGCGGCGATCTACGCGGCGCGGGCGAACCTCGATCCGCTCATCGTCGAGGGCCCCCAGCCGGGCGGCCAGTTGACGACGACGACGGAGATCGAGAACTTCCCCGGGTTCCCGAGGGGGATCGACGGATTCGAGCTGATGCACCTGCAGCGCCAGCAGGCGGAACGGTTCGGGGCGCGCGTGGTCCCGGGCGTCGCCGTGTCGACCGACCTGAAGTCCTCGCCGATCCGGGTGACGCTGGACAACGGCGACACGCTGGAGACGAAGACGCTGATCCTTGCGACCGGGGCGACCGCCAAGTACCTGGGCCTGCCGACGGAGCAGGCGTTGATCGGTCACGGCGTGTCGGCGTGCGCCACGTGCGACGGCGCCTTTTTCAAGGGCGTCCCCGTCTGCGTCATCGGCGGCGGCGACACGGCGATGGAGGAGGCGACCTTTCTCACGCGCTTTGCGTCGTCCGTCACCCTCATTCACCGTCGCGACGCGTTCCGGGCCTCGAAGATCATGGCCGACCGCGCGCTGGCGAATCCCAAGATCAAGGTGCTTTGGAACAGCACCGTGGAGGAGGTCCACGATCCTGCGAAGAAGAAGGTCACCGGAGTCGCGGTCCGCAACGTGAAGACCGGGGAGCGGACGCATCTCGATGTCCAGGGCTATTTCGCCGCGATCGGCCACCAGCCCAACACCGCGGGATTCGGCGACCAGCTGGAGGTCAACGCAGCGGGCTACATCGTCGCGCAGAACACCCGCACGTCGATCCCCGGCGTCTATGCCTGCGGCGATGTGCAGGATCCCGTGTACCGGCAGGCCGTCACCGCCGCCGGTTCCGGGTGCATGGCGGCGCTGGAGGCCACGCGATACCTCGAGTCGATGCACGGATGAGCGGCCCCCTTCAGCCCGCGGCCGCCGGCGCGCCGCCCGCGCGGGACACGTACCGGCGGCTGCTGCGATATGTCGCGCCGCACCGCAACCGCCTCGCGGTGGGCATTCTCTTCGGGCTGCTCTTCGCGGGCTCGACCACGGGCATGCTGCTCGTGTTCCGCAAGCTCCTTTCGACGGTGTTCGTCGACCGCGTGGACAGTCTCCGCGCGGCGCTGGTCATCGCGGGCATGATGCCGGTCTTCGCGCTCGTGCGCGGCCTCGGGTTCTACGTCAGCCGCTATCTCGTCGAATGGGTCGGTCACCGCGTCGTGATGGATTTGCGCATCGCGATCTTCGACCGGCTGCAGGAGCTCTCGCTGTCGTTCTTCACGCAGAGCCGGACGGGCGAGCTGATCTCGCGCACGTCGAACGATACCTCCCTCGTCGAACGCGCGGTATCCACCGTGCTGGCGGACCTCCTGCAGCAGCCTTTCGTGCTCGTCGGAGCCGCGGGCTACCTGGTCTGGCTCGACTGGAAGCTCGCAGTGGCCAGCCTCGTCGTCTTCCCCGTGTGCCTGATCCCGATCGTCATCTTCGGCCGGCGCGTCCGGCGCTACGCCCGGGAGGGGCAGGAGCGGCTGGCGGACCTCGTTTCGCTGCTGCAGGAGACGATCAGCGGCGTGCGCGTCGTCAAGGCGTTCGGGATGGAGGACTACGAACGCGGCCGGTTCAACGCGAGCAGCGGCTCGGTGTTCCGGCGCATCATGCGCCTCACCCGCGCCCGGATCGCGGTCGAGCCGATCGTCGTCGTGTTCGCCGTCGTCTGGGTGTCGCTGCTGCTGATCTATGCCTGGTGGGCCCGGATGCCCGTGCAGGACTTCCTGACCTTCGCCGCGGCGCTGGTCGTCATGTACGATCCCGCGAAGAAGCTGGGCAACCTGCACATGAACGTCCAGCACAGCGCGGCGGCGGCGGACCGCATCTTCGAGCTCCTCGACTCCGAGGTCTCGGTCCGCGAGGCGCCGGACGCCGTCGCGTTCGAGGGCCCGGTGCACGAGGTGGGCTTCGAGGACGTCGATTTCGCCTACGAGGGCGAGCCCGTGCTGCGCGGCATCCGCATGAACGTTCCCGCGGGCCGGCGCATCGCGCTCGTCGGGTCCTCGGGCTCGGGCAAGACGACGCTCGTCAGCCTGCTCCCCCGGTTCTTCGACGCCACGCGCGGGCGCGTCACGCTCAACGGGCGCGACGTGCGCGATTTCACGCTGCGGTCGCTGCGGTCGCAGATGGGGCTCGTGACGCAGGAAACCGTTCTCTTCAATGACACCGTCGCCGCCAACATCGCATACGGCCGGCCGGACATGCCGCGGGAACGGATCGAGGACGCCGCCCGCCGCGCTCAGGCCGACGGGTTCATCCGCGAGCTTCCACAGGGCTACGAGACCGCGATCGGCGAGCGCGGCGTGCGCCTCTCCGGCGGGCAGCGCCAGCGGCTCGCCATCGCGCGCGCGATCCTGCGCAACCCGCCGGTCCTGATCCTCGACGAGGCCACGAGCGCGCTGGATACCGAGAGCGAACGTCTCGTGCAGGCCGCGCTCGATGACCTGATGACGGGTCGCACGGTCTTTGTCATCGCCCACCGGCTTTCGACGATCACCGGGGCCGACCGGATCCTGGTGATGGACCGCGGCATTGTGGCGGAGGAAGGCACGCATGCGGAGCTGCTCGAACAGGGCGGCATTTACCGGAGGCTGTATGATCTCCAATTCCAGCCCTGAGCGGCGGCGGGCGCCCGCCGGCATGAGCCGCACCCTGCGCGGCGCGATCGGGTTTGCCGTCCTGGTGCTGGTCTGCGGACTCGGCGCCGTCGAGATTCTCCGTCGCTACCACGCAACCGCCTCGACTCAGGGCACGGTTCCGGCGGATGACGACGCCTCCGCGTTGATCCTGGGCCTTGCCGACAAGCGGGTGACGGACGCGGCCGGACGCTTCGCGCTTACCGTGCCCGACGCATGGACCGTCCGCACCGGCGATCTCAACGGGAAGGAGGCCACCATCCTCCGCGGCCCCCAGGGCATCGAGGTCTGGGTGCGCCTCGCGGACATCGGACACGATCGGTTCGAACGCCTGGCGGACGAGATCTATCAGATTGACAGCACCTACGGGGTGAACCAGAACGTCCGGATCGGCACCCATCGGGGCCGCCCCGCCGTGGAGCGGCGCATGCGCCTCTTCGACAAGGAAGCGATGACCCTGGACCTCCTCGTCGGAACCACCAATCACCACGTCCAGCTCGCCGCGCGCCGCGAACGTTTCGAATCCCTCCAGCCCCTGTTCCGCCAGATCCTCGATTCCTACACCGTCGGCACCAACGCCCCCGCGGGAGGGTGAGGCGGCACTGGCCTGCCATCCGTAGCTCGGAGCGGTTCTACGAGCCCTCCGTCGCACCGCGTTGCGGCGCTATGGAGGGCACCATCCTTCGCTCGTCGCTCCGCTCCGAGCAGTGGGTGTGGGGTTCGGGCTCGCATTCGAGAGCGTACGTGAAGAACCTGGCCTGCCATCCGTAGCTCGGAGCGGTTCTACGGGCCCTCCGTCGCACCGCGTTGCGGCGCTATGGAGGGCACCATCCTTCGCTCGTCGCTCCGCTCCGAGCGAAGGATGGTGGGCGGTGCAGGGCTCGAACCTGCAACATTCACGGTGTAAGCGTGACGCTCTAGCCATTGAGCTAACCGCCCGGGGGAGGCGCGGCACTGTAGCGCGGGGGGTTGCCGGCCGACAAGGCGGGAATCCGGACGGTGAAGGTGCTGCCTTCGCCCTCGCGACTTTCGACGGCGATCGTACCGCCGTGGGATTCGACGATGGCCTTCGCGATGGCAAGGCCCAGGCCGGACCGTCCCTCCGCACGGGCGCGGGAGGCGTCGGCGCGGTAGAACCGCTCGAAGATGTGCGGAAGATCCGCCGCCGCAATGCCGGTGCCCGTGTCGCGGACCGCAAGCACCGCCGCGCCGTCCTCCACGGCCGTGCGAACCGACACTTCGCCACCGGGGCGATTGTAGTGGATCGCGTTCGCGACCAGGTTCGCCGCGACCTGCGCGAGACGGTCCGCATGCCCCGCGCACGGCGCCGCGGCGAGGTCGGCGTCGAGGCAGATGGACCGTTCGGTCGCGAGGGGCCGCAGCAGGTCGACGGCCTCCGCGGTGACGCGGTCGAGCGCGACCGGATCCGGGCGCTCGGCCGGCGCCCCCGAGTCCAGCCGGGCCAGCGTCAGCAGCGATTCCGTCAGATGCCGCAGCCGCCGCGCCGCTCGGCGGCACGCCTCGAGCGCCTCCCGGTATTCGCCGGGCTGCCGTTCGCGGGCCAGGATCGTCTCGGTCTGCGCCAGGATCACCGCGACCGGCGTCCGAAGCTCGTGGGAGGCGTCGGCGGTGAACTGCGCCTGTCGGGCAAATGCCTCGCCGAGGCGGTCGAAGGTCGCGTTGAGTACCTGCGCCAGGCGGCCGAGTTCGCTGCCGGTGTCCCCGGCGTCGATCCGCTCGGCCAGGTCGCCCGCGGCGATCTTCTGGGCCGCCGCGCTGATGGCGTCGATGGGCCGGATCGCGCGCGTCGCCACCCACCAGCCGCCGGCCAGCCCGAGTGCGAGAACGCCCGCGGCGCACGCCCCAAGCCACAGCGCGAGACGCCGCAGTTCCGCGAGATCGGGTGCGACCGAACGGCCGACCACGATGCCGATGCCGTTGCGCATGCGGGACTGGCGTTCGCGGAGATCCCCGCGGTTACGATACGTCTCGTCGAAGAAAGCGCCGGCCGGCGGCGGCACCCCGGCAGGAGCGTGCGGCGAACGCGCGAGCACCGCGGCGTGCGGCGCGAAGACGACAAAGTAGTAACCGGCGTCCGGGCCGTCCCCGGTCTGAAACAGCTCTTCCTGACCGGGCGCCAACCGGATCTCGGGCGGGGCGCCCGGCGCATCCGGGGTGCCTGGGAACGGGGCGGGCTGAGGCGGAAGGGAGGGCGGTCCCTCCATGCGTCCGGACCGCGGCGGATTGCGCGTGCCGTCGCGCGGGCCGTCTCCCCGGAACCCCTCCCGCGGCCCGCCCCTCGGTCCTTCGCGCAGGATGTCCCGGAGACCCTCGCGGTGGACCGGCGGCCGGATGGAGTCCGCCACGACCGTCACGCGGCGAAGCAATTCCTCGTCCACGCGCCGCAGCCGGCTCTCGCGCACGAGCAGAAACGCCGTGAACCCGAACGCGGCCAGCACGACGAGCAGCAGCGCGCCATGCCACACCTGCAGGCGCCAGCGGATGGATCGGGGGAACACGTTCATTCGATGCAGTACCCGTGGCCGCGGCGCGTGAGGATGAAATCGTGGCCGAGCTTCTTACGGATGTTCGAGACGTGGACGTCGAGCAGGTTCGACAGCGTGTCGTCGTCCTCGCCGAACAGGTGGTCGTACAGCACGGTCCGGCTGACGACCTCGCCGCGGTGCAGCGCGAGATACTCGACCAGCCCGTACTCGCGCGGCGTCAGGGGCACGGTCTCGCCGCCGCGGCTGACCGTCCGCGCGGCCAGATCGATCGCCGCCCCGCGCACCTCGAGGCGCGCGAGGGGCTTGTCCGCACCGCGGCGGATCAGCGCGCGGACGCGCGCGAGCAGTTCCGCGAGGTCGAACGGCTTGGTCAGGTAGTCGTCCGCTCCGCCGTCGAGTCCGCGGACGCGGTCGCGGACGGTATCGCGCGCGGTGAGCATCATCACGGGTGTCTTT
>CAYXFW010000173.1:0-6252 GCA_964464305.1 uncultured Verrucomicrobiota bacterium | reverse complement strand
CTTCACGCCGAATTCGATGCCGAAGCAACTGTAGAACTCCGGCTGATCGGGATCCTCCGCAGGCTCCAGCCACGCCCTGCATGAAAACACGTTTCCGGGCCAGACGTTGACCGAGTCGTATTCCAGGATCAGCCGGGTGCGCACGGAAAAACCGAACGGGACATTGCCGACCTGAATGTGCGCTTCGCCCTCACCCGTCGGAGGCAGCCAGATCCACCCGGATGACTTGCCTGTGGTGAAGCTGTCGACCAGCGCCGACTCCGCATGCTCGAAGACAAGGGGAACCTCCACCCTCTTGTCCAGTGCGCCCCGGACCGTTGTGGCCACCCCCGGCACAAGAAACAGAAGAACCCAAACCCGCCGTGCGATCCACCGGCCCGCATCCCCAAAGGGCCACAATGTGGTGGCCATGCGCCTCTTCATCGCCGCCTCCACGGCCATTTTCTCTCTTGCCACAGGGAAGTCAATACGAATGCGCACCCCCCGTGACGGTCAGGTGTGAAACCGGAAATGCGCCCGGCGGGTGCATCGCCGCAGTTTATGCTTTCCCCGTCGGCCGGTTGTGCCATCATGCGGCGCGAACGGAGCGGATGGCATGATTCGATCGCATATATTCCGGGATGGGCGGCTGTACGCGAAGGACAGCGCGCCCGACTTCCTTCGCATCGCTCTGGGCGACGAAGATGTTCACATCTGGGTCGACCTGGAGGCGCCGACCGACGCCGAGGCGAAGCAGATCCTCGAGGCGATCTTTAACTTCCATCCGTTGGCCGTCGAGGACTGCATCACGGTGTCCGAACGGCCGAAAGTCGACGAATACGAGAACCACCTCTTCCTCGTCATTCATGCCGTCGACTATTCGTCCCACGAGTTTCAGACCACCGAGATCGATTTCTTCATCGGCCGCAATTTCCTCGTGACCTACCACCGCGAACCCGTCCGGGCCGCGGGCACGATGGTGGATCTGATTCACAAGAACCCGCTGGCCTACGCGCGGGCGCCCGACCGTCTTGCCTACCACCTGATCGACCTGATCGTCGACAACTACGGACCCGCTCTCGACGACCTGACGAAGGACTTCGAAGTTTTCGAAAGCGAATTGCTGGAGCGGCCTTCGCGCGACTTCCTGCAGCGCATCGTGCCCCTCCGCGGCCAGGTGCAACGCCTCCGCGCCTTCGTCGGCCCGCAGCGCGAGGTTCTCTCGCGCATCGCCCTGGGCGAGTTCCCCATCGTGCGCAAGACGCTCCTGCCCTACTTCCGCGATCTGCTCAATCGCCTGGCCCGCATCAACGATGTCGCGGACGGCTACCGCGAATCGCTGAACGGTCTGCTCCAGCTTCACCTCGGCATCCAGCAGATGCAGGTCAACAGCGTCATCAAGGTTCTGACCGTCATGGCCACCCTCGCCCTCCCGCTCGTCGCCATCGCCAGCTACTACGGAATGAATTTCCCGCTTCCGGAGTTCGCGATGACCGGCCACCACGGCCATATCTGGGTGGGCAGCCTGACCCTCGCGATCACCGGCGGCCTTTATCTTTTCCTGCGCCTTCGAAAGTGGCTGTAGGCTGGTGCGGTCGGCGGCCCCCCCTTGAGTACTTGGATTCGAAAGACGGTGGACGTGCGCGGCGTCGTTCAGGGCGTCGGATTCCGGCCCACGGTCTATCGTCTCGCGTTGCGCGCCGGGCTCGGCGGTTCGGTGCAGAACCGGACGGGCGTCGTGCGGATCGTTCTGGAAGGCCCCGCGGATCGCGTCGAGTCGTTCCTCTCCGGTCTGCCGGCCCGGCTGCCGCCGCGGGCACGGATCGACGGCTCCCGAACCCTGTCGGTGGAGCCCGTTTCCGCGGCGCCCGGCTCGCCGCCTTTTCTCATCCGCGACAGCGAGTTTGACGAGCGCGCGCGCCCGGCCGTGCCGGCGGATCTCGCCATGTGCCCCGCATGCCGGGCGGAGGTTCTCGATCCCTCCAACCGCCGCCACGGCTACGCCTTCACAACCTGCTGCGACTGCGGACCGCGTTACACCGTGATCGAGGGCTGCCCCTATGACCGCCTTCGCACGACGATGCGCGCATTCCCCCTGTGCGACGACTGCCGCCGCGAATACGCCGATCCTTCGGGCCGGCGTTTCCATGCCGAGAGCATCGCCTGCCCCACCTGTGGACCCCGTCTTTGGATTGCCGGCGCGGACGGGCAGCCGCTCGATGCCGCCCCGCTGCCGCGCGCCCGAGCCGCCCTGGCGGACGGTGAGATCGTCGCCGTCCGCGGGCTCGGCGGCTTCCTGCTCGCCGCCAATGCCCTCTCGGCGGAGGCCGTGCGCCGTCTGCGCGACCGGAAGCGGCGGCCGCACAAGCCCTTTGCCGTCATGGCGCCGGACCTCGCAACCGTCGGTCGGTATTGCGATGTGCCCGATGCCGCCGCCTCGCTGTTGGATTCGCCCCTCGCCCCGATTGTCATCCTCCATCCCAGAACGGACAGCACCGCGTCCATCGACCTCCTGTCGCCGGACGCTGCCACGCTGGGCGTCATGCTGCCTACGACACCGCTTCACCTGCTCCTGGCCCGACCGCTCCCCGGCGACCCCACCCCGCCGCTCGACCTGCTGGTCATGACGAGCGGAAACCGGAGCGGCGCCCCGATCTGTCTGGACAATGACGAGGCGGTCGAGGCGCTCTCGGGGGTGGCGGATTTCTTCCTGTTCCACGACCGCGCCATCGAATTGCGCGCCGACGATTCGCTCGTTGCACTGCGCAACGGCCGGCCGCAGGTCTGGCGGCGCGCCCGCGGATATGCCCCGGACGCGACGCGTCTGCGACACCCCCTGCGGCGCGCCGTGCTGGCCATGGGCGCGGAACTCAAGAATGCCGTCGCCGTCGCTGCGGGCGACGAGATCTTCCTGTCCCCGCATATCGGCGACCTGGAGGCCCCCGAGGCGGTCGAGCACCTCCGGAAAGTGGCGGATCGCCTGCCCGATTTCCTCCGCATCCGGCCCGACGTCGTGGCTGTGGACCTCCACCCGGACATGCATTCGACACGCCTCGGACGCGAGATCGCCGCGCGGCTCGGCGTGCCCGTCGTCGACGTCCAGCACCACCACGCCCACGCGGCCGGATGCCTGGCGGAGCACGGAGTGGACGAAGCGCTGGCCCTGGTCTTCGACGGTACGGGGCTGGGATCCGATGGGTCCATCTGGGGCGCCGAACTCCTGCATCTGACGGGGGACTCCGTGTATCGTCGGCTGGGATCGTTTGTCCCCGCGCCGCTACCCGGCGGCGACGCCGCTGTCCTCGATCCCCGCCGCCAACTCGTTGCCCGTTGGGCTGCCCTTGGCCTTCCGATCGACCACGCTGCCTGCCAACGGATATCCGTCGCCGAGCCGGCCACCGCCCTTTGGGCACGGCAGGCGGAGGGCGGGCTGAACTCGCCGGCATCGCATGCCGCGGGACGCGTTTTCGACGCATTCGCAGCCGCCCTGGGCATCGCACCGGCCCACGTCACCTACGAAGGACAGACCGCCATCCGCCTCGAAGGCGTGGCCGCCCGGGCCCGCCCCGCGGACACGCCCATCCCCCCGCTTCCCGGCGACATCCCCGGGGGATTCACGGCGCACGCCGCAGACGGGATGCTATGGATCGACTGGGCGCCGCTCTTCCGCGGCCTTCGGGAACGGGCGCCGCGGGAGTCCGCGGTTGCCGGATTCGCCAGGGCCTTCCACGAAGCGGTCGCCCGGGCTGCACTACGCATGGCCGTGCATGGCCGCGACACGACCGCCTGCGGCGTGGTCGCCCTGACGGGAGGCGTCTTCATGAACAGGATCCTGCACGAGAGAACCTCCGCCCTGCTCGCCGAGGAGGGATTCCGCGTGCTGACGCATGCCGCCATCCCTCCGAACGACGGCGGCATCGCCTTCGGCCAGGCCGTCGTGGCCGGTCTCGCATGAGTCGACCCAGCGCGGCTCACGACGAACACGAAGTCGCAGAAGGACTCCGCGGTGAACGACCCACCGGTTCGGCAGGCCTGCGGGTCAGGAAACGCCAAGGGCGGCGAGGACCTTGGGAACGGTGTCGTTGGGGCTGACGCCGATCCATGAGCCCATCACGTTGCCGGCCTCGTCGATGAGAAACGCCGAACGAACGATGCCCATGTACGTGTTTCCATACATCGACTTTTCGCCCCATGCCCCATAGGCCTTGGCCACGACATGATCCTCATCGGCCAGCAGCGGGAATCCCAGTGAGTACTTTGTGTCGAACTTTGCCTGCGCGGCGGGCGTGTCCGGACTGATGCCGACAGCCACCACTCCGTTCTTCTCCAACTCGCCCAGCGCATCGCGCACGGCACAGGACTGCTTCGTACAGCCCGGCGTATCGGCCTTGGGATAGAAGTAGACCAAGACCTTCCTTCCCGTGAAGCCCGCCAGGGCCACATCGGCCCCCGCCTGGTCTTTCAGCGTGAAAGCCGGCGCCTTCGAACCCATCGTCAGTGCTGCCATGGCAAGTCTCCTCTCTTCAGCGCGTGACCACGCTACGGCACACAGACTCGATTGCAAGCGGCTGCAGAAGACATCCTCCGCGCGCCGCCGGCTGGAGCCGGGGGCGTCGACCCCGGCGGGCTTGCTTCATGGCTCGCCAGATATCCGGTCCATCACCGTTCCAGCCGGATTTCAGCTTTCGAGGGGTCGAACCAGAGGACACCGTCCGTGACGCGCGTCGCAAAGCGGCCATCGAATCGGCCGTCCGCTACGCCGGGCAGAAGGAGGGCGACGACGCGCGCAAGGTCGGCAGGACGGGCAGACCACCCCGGAAGAAAGACGACCCTTCCCCGCCCCACCGTTCGTGTCGCGGCGGCGATGGCAACCGGGTCGACGACCCGCGGCGTCGCCGTCAACGCCGGCAGCAGCCGCGACCGCCACGCCGCAAGATCGTACAGGCGGCCGCCGACCGCGGACTCGTTCGCCTCCGTGGCGACGACGAGGGTACCACCGCCATTCACCCACGCCTCGATGGTTGCCGCCGCGGCCGGCTCGATCACAGAGGCCGCGGCCAGAAGCAGCATCCTGTGGCCGTTGAGGTGCCCGTCGGCAACGGTGCGTCGCGTGACGAAGTCCGGATCCGCGACATCCCGAACGGCGCGCGCGACCGCGCGGAGACGCCCATTCGCCGCCGGGTCCAGGGCCCATGCCTCGCGCGGCAGGTAGAGGGCAAGATCCGTGCGCGCCGCGCGCTTCGTAAGCCACGGCGCCCAGCGCACGAAAAGACCCAGCGAGTCCGGATCGCCGCCCAGAACGTTGTCCGTGTAGACATGGAGCTGTCGCGCGCCGGAGGCCGCCGCATTGTAGATGCGCGCGACATTCCCGGTGGCGTCCACGCCGGAGGCAGGCTCGAAACCGCAGAAGGTGCCGTACGCGCGCGTGGCGGTGGCGACCTCGCGGGTCAGCGTGAAGTTGTTGGCGTAGTCGCTCCCTTCGTTGGTGATCCGGATGCCGGCGCCGAACGGCGCGATCGCGGCCGCCTGCGCGGTGAAGTCGGCGCCGAGCATCGGGTCGCCGTCGCCGCCGGTGCAAAGATAGATGGCGGTGTTTGGAAAGTGTTTCCTCACGGTGCGCACCCAGAAGACGCTCCAATCGGTCATCGCCTGCTGGTACCACTCGGCGAAATCGGCACGGGCCCGGTCGTTCGGCGCGCGGGCGGGCAGGAATGGCTCGACCGCGTCGAACGAGGCGTGCGCCGTGCCCCATGCATGGTTGAGGTCGCCGATTCCGGGATAACGCGCGCGCAGGTCGTCGCGGAACGCCGCGGCGGCAAAGGAGTCTCCGGCCCACCAGCCGGCGTGATTGTGGTAGTCGCCGGTCAGGCGGGCGGTCCACCCGCCCTCGGGCCCGGCGGGATAGATGCTCTCGCCGTAGATGCCCGTGATGCCGAGCAGGAGCGATTCGATGATGCCGCGGTCGCGATAGCGTGCCGCGAAGGACGCGACGAACCGCTCGACCTGCGGCCGCAGGGCCGGATTGAAGAGGCTCTGCACGCGGCCTTCCTTTCCGTGCTCCAGGCAACGGAAGAAGCGCGATTCGGGGCCGTCCTGAAACCAGCGTGGCGTGGCATAGGCGGGCCCCGCGATGAGAAATGGAACCCACTTGAGGCCGGCCTTCTCCAACACGGAAACCTGGGCGTCCCACTTCGACCAATCCCAGCGACCGGGCGCGGGCTCGACGCCCGCCCAGTCGACATAGCTCTCCACGCTCGTCACGGAGAGTGCCCG
>CAYXFW010000172.1:0-6275 GCA_964464305.1 uncultured Verrucomicrobiota bacterium | reverse complement strand
GTCTCATGCTCATTGACACGTAGCGGGGTTGGATCGGCGGTTGATGCCTCCGTCCCAACCTTGGACGGCGCCCAGGTACAGGATCCCGCGGCGCCACTGTTTCTATGTCCCTATGCCCACGCTTCGTGAATCGTCCATCGGCCGGGCCAGCGGCCCGGCCCTACCAAGGGTTCCACGGGAGGCTCTTGCAAAGCCCCTCGGCGCGGGTGGCACCGCGCCCTCCCGTGTTCAAAATCACGCGGTTCGTGTTGAATTGGGAGGGCCGGGTGCCACCCCGGCCGTTTTCGCGTGAGGTTTTGCAGGAGCCTCCTCCATTCGCTTGCCATCTTCCATGCCGGGTTGTGCGAGGCCGGGCGGGGGACGTCGATGGACTACAGGCGGGCAGGGATGCCGTCCTGAAATGCGAGGATCTGCGTGACGGCGGCGCGGCCGGTGTGGTGGCGGCCCTCGACGACCTCGCGTTCCGACTCCCTCGCAATGTCGAACCGGAGCCCGGCGAGCTCGCGCTTCACGTCGCCGAGGTCCATGAGGAGGTCAGCTGAGGCCGGGCCGCCGGTGTGGAACTCCAGTTGCCGCGGCGCGTAGGCCTCGAGCAGGAACGCGCCGCCGGGCCGGAGTCCCGCGACGCAGCGCCGGTGGACATCGGCCCGCAGCGGCTGCGGCAGGTGACAGGAGATCGAGACGATCGCATCCCATGCGCCGGGCTCGATGACGAAGCCGGCAAGGTCGGCGGCCACCGTGGCGATCTCCACGCCGCGCGACGCGGCCAGCCCGCGCGCCTTGGCCAGGCCCACGGAGGAGAGGTCGACCGAGGTCACATCGAAGCTCAGCGTCGCGAGAAACACGCCGTTACGGCCCTCGCCATCCGCCAGGCACAGGGCCCGTCCCCGCGGTAGCCGCGGCGCACAGAGGGCGAGGAATGCGTTCGGCTCGGTTCCATAGGCCCAACCGGACTCGGCGTAGCGCTGGTCCCACATGGCGGCGGGCGGAGCTGGGGGAAGGTTATGCATGGCATGGGAGAAGAGGGGGGCTATTCCGTTCGTGGGGAGGGCGGCAGCAGCCGGTGTGCGACGCGATCGAGCCGGGCGTCGGCGGTCAGGAGAGGCGCGGACATCCGGACCGCGGCGGCGAGGTACAGGCTGTCGAAGACGGTCAATGACTCCCTGCGGGCCAGGGCGCGGGCCGGCTCGATCAAAGTTTCCGCGGCGATCATCTCGACCGGTGTCCGTCGCATATCCCTCCAGATCGCATCGCACTCGGCGGCCGACAGCGCCCCGCGTCGCTCGATCCGATTCAGCGCCCCGGCAACCTCCGGGAGGATCGCGTCGGGCGCGGCGAACACATCCTGTCGCGCCTCCACGGCCGCGGCGGCATCGGCCAGACCTCCGGGCCAGGGACCGTCGTCGAGAAACAGCCGCAGCCACGCCGATGCGTCGAGGACGAACACGCTCATCGACGCTCCCGCGCGCTGTGGACCGCCTCCACGGCATCGCCCAGATCGCGGCCCTTCAACCGGCGGTTCCATCTGCGCGCGGCGGAGAGAAATCCGCTCCGGGGTAGCTGCGCGTCTTTTTCGAGCACCCAGCGGACCTGCTCCTGGATGCTGCGCCGGCTGGCCTTCGCATCCGCCCGGATCACCTCATAGACCGTGTCCGGAACCTCGCGCACCGTGAGTGCCTTCATGCCGCCAACGGTACGCCGGGCGCGCGCGCGCGTCAATCAACTGAATGCATAATGCATTCAGATCTTGTCGAGGGTCTTGCGGAAGGCGCGGCGCAGGGATTCGACGGGGCGGTCGACGAGCGCGCGGCCCCGGGCGCCGGAGATGCGCAGGGTGGGGGTCTCGACGACCACGCCGACCCGCTGCAACGGGATACCGGCGAAGAGCGACTCGAGTTCCGCGGCCTTCGAGGGCTCGACGGTCAGGACGAAGCGGCTGTTGGACTCGCTGAAGAGCCGCGCATCGTCCGCGAGCTTCCCGTCCGCCGGCACGCCGGCGAGGTCGATCTCGGCGCCGACCTCGCCGCCGGCCGCGGCCAGCGCGAAGGCGACCGCGAGGCCGCCCAGGGTCGGCGTGTGCGACGACCGGAGAAGGCCGGCGGCGGTGGCCTTCGCCATTGCCGCGTAGAGCGCCAGCGCCGCAGGGATGTCGAGCGACGGCACCGCCCCGCCGAAGTCCCCGGGGCGGTTCTGTTCGCGGGCGAGCCAGCGGTGGAACTCGGATGCGCCGCGCTCGTCGCGCGTGAGGCCGGCCACGTATACGAGGTCGCCCGGGCGCTTGAAGTCCATCGTGACCAGCTTCGAGACGTCCGCCATGCGGCCGATGACGGAGAAGAGCACCGTCGGCGGGATCGAGATGCGGCGGCCGCCGCGGACGGAGTCGTTCTTCATGCTGTCCTTGCCGGACACGCAGGGGACGCCGAACGCGGTCGTGACATCGTAGAGGGCCTGGTTGGCGCGGACGAGCTGGGCCATTTTGTATTCGCCGTCCGGGTTTCCGGCCGACGGCACCGGATCGGGCCAGCAGAAGTTGTCGAGCCCCGCGAGCCGATCGAGCGAACCGCCGACGCTGATCGCGCGGCGCACGGCCTCGTCGATCACGGAGGCCATCATCGCGTAGGTGTCGAGGTCGGAGAAGAACGGGTTGATGCCCTCGGCCAGCACGATGCCGTCTGGCGCGCCGGGCTCGATGCGCATGACGGTCGCGTCGGCCGGGATGTCCGACCGGACGCCGACGAAGGGCTTGCCGACGCTGAGGCCCTTGACCTCGCCGTCGTAGGACCGCGACTTCCATTCCTTCGAGCAGACGTTGAGGCCGCCCAGGAGTGCCTCCAGGGCCCGGTTGCGCGATCCGCCGCGCAGCGGGGCGGGGGCGGCGACGGTGGGCGGGGCCCAGCGCGCCGTGAGTTCGAGGCGGGGGCTGCCCTCGTGGAGGAAATCGAGGTCGATGCGCGCGACGACGCGGCCGCCGTGGCGGACGATGAGCGCGCCGGCATCGGTGAAGCGGCCCAGCGCCGCGGCCTCGACGTCGCGCCGCGCCGCCAGGGCGAGGAAGGCGTCGAGGTTCTCGGGCTGGACGGCGAGGCTCATGCGCTCCTGCGCCTCGCTCAGGAGGATCTCCCACGGGTCGAGGCCGGCGTACTTGAGCGGGGCCTTCGTCAGGTCGAGGTCCGCCCCGCCGCTAAAGGTGCACATCTCGCCGATCGACGAGCTCAGGCCGCCGGCGCCGTTGTCGGTGAGCGCGCGGTAGAGGCCGAGGTCGCGCGCCTCGATCAGGAATTCGTAGAGCTTGCGCTGCGTGAAGGCGTCGCCGATCTGCACGGCCTGCGCGGGCGA
The DNA here is from genome assembly GCA_964464305.1 of uncultured Verrucomicrobiota bacterium. GTDB lineage: Bacteria > Verrucomicrobiota > Kiritimatiellia > PWTM01 > PWTM01 > VGWF01. The sequence goes on along the minus strand of CAYXFW010000172.1, from coordinate 2,939 downwards.
TTCGTGGCGGAGTTCCTCGGAGGAGAACGTGGCGCCGTGGATGCCGTCCTTGCCGATGCGGCCGCCGATCATGACGATGGCGTCGCCGGGCAGGATCTCCTTGCGTTCCGACGGGCGGCCGCCGACGAGGCGCGGGGTGCGGCCGACGGTGCCGCAGTAGACCAGCGGCTTGCCGAGGTAGCGGTCGTCGAAGCGCTCGAAGCCGCGGGTCCACGGGATGCCGCTCTGGTTGCCGCCGTCGATGACGCCGTGGTGGACGCCGTCGCGGATGCGCCGCGGGTGCATGAGGCCCGAGGGCAGGTCGCCGTCGTAGAACGGGGAGCCGAGGCAGTAGCCCCAGGTGTTGCAGACCAGTTCGCAGCCCATGCCGGTGCCCATCGGGTCGCGGTTGACGCCGACAATGCCGGTGATCGCGCCGCCGTAGGGATCGAGGGCGGACGGGCTGTTGTGGGTCTCGCACTTGTACGCGACGTTCCAGCGGTCGTTGAAGCGGATGATGCCGGCGTTGTCGGTGAAGACGGAAACCAGCCAGTCGATGCGCTTGGCGATCTCCATCGTCGCGCCGCGGATGAAGGTCTTGAACAGCGAGTCGATCGTCTGCGTGCGGCCGGCCTCGTCCGTGTAGCGCACGAGCGCGGCGAAGATCTTGTGCTTGCAGTGCTCGGACCACGTCTGCGCGGTGCACTCGAGTTCGACGTCCGTCGGCGACATCGGCAGGCCGAGCGCGGCGCGCGCGGCGCGCACGTCGGGGCGCCGGTAGTAGTCGCGGATCGCGTGCATCTCGGCAAGGCTGAGCGACAGGATGCCGTCGCGGCTGATCTTCATCAGCGCGTCGTCGCCGACCTCGAGGTCGTACGTCTTCACCTGCGGCGCATGGGCGTCCCGGACAACGGGCAGGTCCGTGTCCGGCGCGGTGGCGGTCCATTCGGCGGGACTGAAGATGCGGATCGTCTGGATCAGCTCGTTCGCGAGCGCGCCGCGCGCGAGGCGGTCGGCATGGTCGCGCGTGAGCCCCTCGCCGCGGACGAAATACTGGACCGAGCTGAACACGCCTCCGACGGCAGCCGCCGGGCGGTCGAGCACATCGGCGAGCACCGTGCGGGCCGTCTGCCCGACGTTGTCCGTGACGCCCGGCTTGAACCCGACCTCGATCATCCAGTCGAACGGCGGCGGCCGCAGCCGGCCGAGTGCGGCGGTCGCGATCACGGGATCGGCGAACGCATCGCGCACGCGCCCCCGGAGCCGCGGCGCAAGGTCGTCCTCCACCCGGTAGACGTCCCGCGTGCGCACGGAGCGGACCGGTACATGCAGGAAGTTCCGCGCCCGACCCGCGGCGCCCTCGCCCCGCGCATCCCGCACGCCGCGCTTCAATCCGATCTCAATCCGAAAGCTCATCGTTCCCCCGGCATTCAAAGCCAGCCGTTATACCCTGCGCCGCGGAATAGGCAAGTGTGGGGAAGGAGGAGGGGGGAGGGCTGAAGGCTGAAGGCTGTAGGCTGTAGGCGGAGGGATGAGGTGGAGGGCGGAGGGTGGAGGGGGCGGAGGGATGAAGGAGGGAGGGACGAGGGATGAAACCTGAAAGGGGAGGGAGGCCCGCTGCCTGTTCACGATTCGCCCCTTACCAGTCCGGGCGTGCCGGGCTGATCGAGTTCGGGGCCTCTGCCAGTGTCGCGCTTGACACGACCGCCGGGCCCGCCGCAGCATTCATGCGACCTGTGGACAGGGGGCCTGCGGGCCAGGGGGAGAAGCGCGGAGTCGGCTTACGGAGCGCTGTGTCATGATGTTGGACGCTGCAGGGCATGACGGCGGCCCCGGCGCGATCGCTTCCCAAGAGGGACCTCGCCGAACCGGAGGCGCCATCCTGCACATACGCAGGGTCATCGTGTTTGCGCTGGCGCTTGCGAGTGCTTCGCCTGCGGCATCCACGAACGATTGGTCGACCGTGCATATTCCAATCCTCGAAGTGGAGGTCCGTTGCGCTGCGAACTTCGATCCGAAGGACCCTGTGGTGGAGGTGACGTACTCGAACACCAGTCCGCACAATGCCATATCGGTTTTCGTCCCCGCGACCAAGATCGACCAGATGCGGCTCGTTCCCGATTCCACGTGTGATGGGGTACGACTGCCACATCGAGATCCCGAGGCCCTCGTCTCGGAGGGTATACCGAGCTGCAGCGAGTTGATCCCGCCGCTCGCTGAGCTCACCGTGACCTACCGGATCTCATGGGGATATGTGGTTCCCCCGTCTTGGCAACGCCTCACGATTCTCCCCAAAGGCGACGGAGGTCAGCTTGCCCACCACGAGTTCACCTTCGATCCTTCAGGGGTGCTAATCGAGAAGCGCCTCTATGCGAGCACCACGATCGACGCGATAAGGTACAGCTATTGCAGCATCCCCCGATTGCGGTCTCTGCTGGAGCAGACGGCATGGACCAACATCCTTGCCGCACGCACCAATCGAGCTTTGGCCATCCTTACCGGACGCACCAATCGAGCTGCGGCCTGGAGGCGCGGCGGGGTAGCGACTGCACCTGAAGTCGAGATGCCAAGGGTCGTCGCACCGACGTCTGCGCCTTCGGATCTGCCGAGCCTGCCCGAGGCGACCCCGTCGGCCACCAGACTTCGCAACATGCCGTGGCTGGTCGCCTCCGTTACGGCGCTCTTGGCGGGACTTGTTCTGTTCGTGTCGCGACGGAGGATGGGGACATAGAAACAGTGGCGGAGGTTCGGCCGTGGCATGGGTTTGGTGTGACGGTTCGGCAAGCGGCTGGGAGGGAGAGTTTTGCCATGGAGAGAAGCGGGGAAGAATTCTTCCGAGGGTTGGAACGGCGACCGGTGCCGGCGTCCGAACCTTGGACGACCCCCGGCTCAGGATCCCAGGCCGCCACTGTTTCTGTGTCCCCATGGCTGTTGGCGAGACGGCTAGCGCTCATCTCCGT
>CAYXFW010000171.1:0-6295 GCA_964464305.1 uncultured Verrucomicrobiota bacterium | reverse complement strand
CAGAAGGCCCGCCGCGAATTGGTCGACAAGGTCAATCTCCTGGGCTACGGCCTTGCGGACGTCCCGGAAGTCGCGTCCTCCGAGACGTCCAAGCAGAAGGCCTACGGCTTGATTCTGGGCAGCGGGAAAGAGGTGTTCAATCTCGCCAACGAATCGTCGGAACTCAGGGACCGCTACGGCCGGAACACGTTCGGTCAGGAATGCCTGGCGGCGCGGCGCATGGTCGAGGCCGGCGTGCCGTACATCACGATCAGTTTCCCCGGCGGCTGGGACACGCACGGCAACCACTTCGCGACCATGAGGGCCCAGTGCCCGATGTTGGATCAAGGGCTGGCGACGCTGCTTGCGGACCTGAAGGATCGCGGCCTGCTCGACAGCACCTTGATCTGGTGCACCGGCGAATTCGGCAGGACGCCGAAGGTCTCCTGGGAGCCGCCGTGGAACGGGGGCCGCCATCACCACGGGGATGTCTTCACCGTGCTGGTCGCCGGCGGCGGATTCAAGGGCGGCCGCGTGGTCGGCTCGTCCGATGAAAAGGGCGAGAAAGTCAAGGAAAGGCCCGTCTATCCGTCCGACCTGCTGGGGAGCATGTACCTGCTGGCGGGCATCGATGCCACGGCCAAGCTGCCGCATCCCTGGGGCCTGGATGCTTACGTGCTGGACACCGAAAACGAGGGCATGAAGTCGGCCGGGCTTCTGGAAGAGATCCTGTAGCCGCCGTCGGGAGACGGAGATGTTTATGCGTCGATTCCACGGCCTTCCGATCCTGGGGCTGGCCCTGCTTGTGGCCGCTTCATCCCCGGCCCGTGCGCAGAACCAGTATATCGGTTTCGTCTATCCCGCCGGCGGCCAGCAGGACGCCACCTTTCCGATCCGGCTGGGCGGGCAGGGACTCCTCCATGCTTCGGATGTGGTCGTGAGCGGGGACGGGGTCTCCGCCCGGCTCGTCGATTACTACCAGGTCCTGGACAATCAGCAGATGGGGTTGCTCAACCAGCAACTGAACGAGCTGAAGAAGAAGGAAACGACGGTGGGCGACGTGATTGTCGCCAAGATGGCCGCGCTCGAGGTTCCCGCGCCCATCGGCCCGGATACCGGACCCGACGCGACCCCCTCCCTGATTTGCCAGGTGTGCGGCACGGCCAACCCGCTCGACGCCACGATGTGCGTCCGATGCAATGTCAAACTGGAGAAGCCCAAGGACCCCGCACCGGGCGGGAAGGCCGCAACGAACGAACCTCCGAGGTCGGAGAAGGAGGTGGCCAAGCAGAAGATGATCGACCTGATTCAACGGCGATTCACGGAAGACGAGCGCAACCCCGCCGTTCGTTCGCAGACCGAGCTCGTCTTTGCCGAGATCACGGTGGCGCCCGACGCAAAACCGGGCCGGCGGGAGATCCGGGTGATCACCAAGCGGGGCATCTCCAACCCGTTGCCCTTCTACGTGGACCAAGTACCCGAAGTCGCCCGCAAGCCGATGAAGACCATGCAACTTCCGGTGCTCGGCAAGGAGTATCTGGCCCAGCGCAAGAGGGCGCCGGAAGAAGAGGAAATCCGCATCACGCTGCCGTGCACAATGAACGGCCAGATCGCGGCGGGCGAGGTGAACCGGTATCGCTTCCAGGCGAACAAGGGACAGCGCCTGGTCATTTCCGCCAAGGCCCGGGAGTTGGTCCCCTACGTTCCCGACGGCGTTCCCGGTTGGTTCCAAGCCGTGTTGAAGCTTCGCGACGCCAACGGCAAGGAAGTTGCCTACGACGACGACTTCCGTTCCAACCCCGATCCGCTGATCTACTTCGAAGTCCCCGAGGATGGCGAATTCCTGCTGACCATCAACGAGGCGCTCTTCCGCGGCCGCGAGAGTTTTGTGTATCGCATCACCATCGGCGAGATGCCCTTCCTGACCGGCATCTTCCCGTTGGGCGGCCGTGTGGGCGAGCCGGTCAAGATCGAGATGAACGGATGGAATCTGGAAGGGGCCACCATGGCGCCGCCTCCGGGAGGCGCAAAACCGGGGCGACATCTGATCGCCGCCACAAACGGAAAACTCGTTTCCAACTACGTGCCGTTTGCGCTGGACACGCTGCCCGAGTGCCTGGAGCAGGAGCCCAACGACGAGCCGTCCACGGCGCAGAAGGTGACGCTTCCCATCATCGTCAACGGGCGGGCGGATCGCACGGGCGACTGGGATGTCTTTGAGGTGGAAGGGAAGGCCGGCGAGACCCTCGTCGCGGAAGTGCACGCGCGCCGCCTCGGTTCCCCGCTGGACTCCTTCGTCAAGGTCACCGGCGCGGACGGCAAGGTCATCGCGCTGAACGACGATCGTTATGACGCGGCCTCGGGGCTGAACACCGACCACGCCGATTCCTACCTGATGGTGAAGCTGCCCGTCGACGGGAAGTATTTCGTTCACCTTGGCGACACGAGGCGGCACGCAGGAAAGGAGCATGCCTACCGTCTACGGATCAGCCGGCCGCAACCCGATTTCGCGCTGCGTGCGATCCCTCCCCAGGTCTGCATCCGCAGCAAGTCGTCTGCCGCAGTCACCGTCTACGCCATACGCATGGACGGATTCGACGGGCCGATCAAGTTGAGTTTCAAAGATCTGCCACCGGGACTCGAATCGGCCGGCGCCACGCTGGCGGCCAAGCAGGATGTCGTGGGGGTGTCGGTGAAGACCAGCCTCGCGGAGATGCAAAAGCCGGTCAACCTCACCCTTCTGGGCACGGCAACCGCGGGAGACCGGCAAATTGTGCATGAGGCCCTGCCGGCTGAAGACCGGATGCAGGCCTTTCTCTGGCGCCATCTGTTGCCTGCGGAAACGCTGCCGACCCTGGTCTTCGATCCGTCCTACCAACCCCCCGCCGATCGCATTCGCCCGCCGATCCGTGATGCGGACAGGCCGAAGGATGCAAAGCGCACGCTGCGAAAGTCGGAAGTGGATGGGTACCTGCGACAGATCGAAAGCCTCTATCAACTGTGGCTCCTCACCGACGAGTTTGCCAACCGCGAGATCGCGAGCGTGGAAGCCCGTCTGATCCAATGAGGCGCTTTCGACCCCTCCGCGTGAGAACTGCTGGACCGGCCCGCCACCTCAACGGAGTAGCCGCGCCTCGCACCAATCGGCCATGGTGCCGGCCGCTCCGGTGACGGTCAGCCGAAGGGTCTTCGCGCCCGTACAGGGAATGCGCACCTGCCGCGGTGGCTGACCCGGGTGGACGAGTTCGCTGGTGAACGCCTTCTGGCCGTCGACAAGAACCTCGAAGATCACCCCCGCGTCCTTCGCCGGCCTGCGCGAGGCATCGTCAATGCCGACGAGCGCCTCGAACGCCGCATACCCGCCATCCAGGGCAAAGACGACTTCCGACGGAACCCGCGTCCCGAGTCCCTTGCGGTAACGGACGCCGCCCACCGTCAGCCAATCGTGCGCCGGGGTCTCGTCCTGACGCACGGCGACGTCCTTGCCGTCGATGGGGTTCTGCATCAAGCCGCTCTTCCCAACCACACCAACCCCCGCCCATTGAAGATCGCTCAGGTAGACACACGATGCGGCCGCGTCGGGCCAAACCGTCCTCTCGAAAGGCGCGCCGACGCGCGCCTCGCGGACGACCAGCGCATTGACGCTCCGCGGGGGGAGAAGGACGGACACCGAACGAGGACCATGACACGCCACGTCGCGCTCCTGATAAACAACCTCCTCGGTCGAACTGTGGAGATGCGCCTGGGGCGCCGGATTCACGCCGGCGATCGCAACCTCGGCGGACACCGGGCAGCTCCTGGGATTCGTCATCAGGATTGTGAATCTGCCGTCCTTCACGACTGCATTCGCCAGAATGCCGGCATCCGCCGTGCAGGTCAGATGCTGCGCCCCGCGGGGAACATGCTTCCAGAGGACGCGCGCCGTGTGGTACGGAGGACGGAGCTCGCGATCGTGCCGGGCGCTCTTGATCAGACCCAACGAGCTGATGAGGTCGCCATCCCCCACCCCGTCGTACGCCTTCCAGAAGAAGAAGCTGCTCACCCCGCCATGGAGCTGCTGGTGGACCATGCGCGCCAGCCGGAAGGCGGACTCGTACCCCGTGTAGACGCCGTGCCAGCGCGACGGATAGAAGTTCCAGGGCCCGATCCCGCAGATCGGACCGTACTCCAACATCCACAGTTCCCTGGGAACACCCGGCGAGTCATGAGGCGCGATGACTTCGCGCCACAGCCGCTTCAGGTTCGGCTCTGTCCCCGCCCATCCGGAGGCGTAGTCCTCCACGCCGATCACCCGTCCGGCATCGCCCATCTCCCGCAGGTACGCCTCCACGTACCGCTTGCCGTTCTGGTAGCGGTCCGGCATCGCGTCCATGTCCACGCTCTGCCCGCCGGTCGCGATGCGGTACGGGCCGACCACCGGAACGTCGATTCCATGCTGCGTGGCCAGCCGCGCCGTCTTCGCGCAGACATCCGCCACCGCATCCGGCGAATACGCGGGCTCCCAGACCGGAACGAAATGCGTGAGTGCGATGCGCTCCTCGCGCAGCAGGGTCAGAAGGGCCACGCTCATCTCGGCCACTTCGTCGCTGTCGGGCGCCCGCCCGCCGCCCTGGCCCACCCACTGCCAGCCCGCGTAGCTGATCACGCGGAGCCCGATCGTGAATCCCCGCGACTGGACGTAGTTCAGGTAGTCGACCTAGGTTCCGAGGCCGGGTTCGGTCGAGAACTGCTTCCGGAAGACCTCCCAGTCGATGTGCTGCGGATCGGCATCGTCGTTCCGGGGTTCGACAAGCTGCGCCATGACGCTGAAGTCGAGCTGCGAAACTCCGATGTCTCGGAGCGCGTCCAGAACCGGAGCATACTCGCGTTCGCGCGCCGCCGGATCGGACAGGAACGTCTTGGGAACATCGGCGTAGCATCCGAATCCCCGGATCTTCTGCAATGGCCGATCCGGGCTCACCACGATGCGCGAGGTCCGCGGCGCCGGCTGGAGCGAGACCTCGGAAGCGACCGCGGGGGCTGCGTCCCCGCCGCGGTAGGCGGCCACGCGCACCCTGCCAGCGCCCCGCAGATCGATCGCACCGCAGTAGTCGTCCATGAGATGGCGGAACGTTCCGTCCGGGGCGTTCGTGCCGGGAATCCGGACACTCTGCCGGGCGCTGTCGGGAAAGCGGACTTCCAAAACCCAGGGCGCCTGTCCGACACCGACGCGTCCGACCAGATACGGGGCCGCGAGGATCTCTTCCGCCGTGAACTCCTTGTCGAAGAGCCGCATCGCGTCGAGCGGCGAGCCCCCCGCGGGAACCGCAACTGAAGGGGCAGCCGCCGGTAGCGCCGTGGGCCACACGCACACCTCGTCGATCGCACCGCAGAAGAACTGCCCCGGATCGCCTGTGGGTTCCTGTCCGGCGCCGATCGTCAGGGGCGCTCCGTTGGTCAGCATCCGGTCCCCGGCCCAGGGAGCCGCCCCCTTCGGCGCTCCAAACGTGTTCATCCGGCCGGAGAACACGCGCCGCCCGCCCACATCCAGAGATGCCGCGCCGCGGTCGAAGCCCGCCGCCACATGAATCCATTGCCTCACCGGCAGCGGGTCTGGAGCCACGACCTGGAACCACTCGTCGGACGGTCCCTTGAAGGAGAACTCCAGCTTTCCCTCCGGCCGGATCGCAAGCCGGTAGTTGATCGCGTCGATGGCCGGCGTTCGATCGCCCTTCCACACGAGGGTCTGATGGTCGCCGAACCTCTGCACCCAGATCCATGCGCCGAGGGTCATCGATCCAGTCATGTCCAGCCCGCTGCGACCGGGAACCACGACGCCCTGGCCTGGCTCGCCCCAGAACCACAGCGCGCCGCCCTGAACGCCCGGAACGCGGACGGGCGAACCCGCCTCACCTCGCAGAATGCGGGCCGGCTCCGGATCCGCCCGGTCGGCGCACACCCCACCCCGGGCCTCGTCGAAACCGAGGGAAAGCGCGGGGCGATCCGCGGCCATCAGGGGGCTGACCAGCGCAAGAAGGCCACAGGCGATACGGTCAATGGTCCTTGACATACGGATACGAGGGATTCAGGAGGCGCGAAAGATCCGACACGTCACGGAGCATTCGTGTCCGTGATCGCAGGTTCCACGGTCGGAGTCTCTTCGGGCGTGGTTTGGGAGATGATGGCAAAAGCCTCGTACCGGCCGGCCGAATCCTGAACGTGGAGGTAGTTGTTGCCGACCGCATCTCCGTTCCGCTCGTAGATCGCGGTATAGGCCGCCGAAGCCCGGACCGTCCCAAGCTCCGGCCGGCTGACGGACCATTGAAAGGGCGGGGCA
>CAYXFW010000170.1:0-6320 GCA_964464305.1 uncultured Verrucomicrobiota bacterium | reverse complement strand
CGGTTGCAAGGACGGGGGAGGAGGGCGCGGCAGCGAGGGAGGCGAGGATGAGTATCCCAGGCTCACCGAGACGTGGTCCTGCGGCAGCGGGGACATCAAAGTCGCGCGCATCGCCATCGATGGCATCCTGATGCGCGGGCTCTCCGGCGGCGGCCTGCTGGGCGGCGGCGAGGACATGATCGAGTCCGTCCTCCGTCAGATCCGCGCCGCGACGACCGACGACGAGATCCGGGGCATCGTGATCGAAATGGATACTCCGGGCGGCGCCGTGACGCCGTCGGACGAAATCTACGACGCACTTCGCCGGTTCCGCTCCGCCCGCGAAGGCCGCAAGATCGTGGTCTTCGTCCGCGACCTCGCCGCGTCGGGCGGCTACTACATCGCCATGGCCGCCGACCGCATCGTGGCGGAGCCCACGGCGATCGTCGGGTCGATCGGCGTCATCATGGAGAGCATGAACTGGAACATCCTGACGCAGAAGATCGGCGTCGACGCCACCACGATCAAGGCTGGGGAGAACAAGGATCTGCTCAACCCGTTCCGTCCCGTCGATCCGGCCCACGTCCGCATTCTGCAGACCCTGGTCGACGACATTCACAAGCGGTTCCGGTCGATCGTCGCGGAAGGGCGGAAACTGACCGCCGAAAAGGTCTCGGAACTTGCCGACGGCAGCATCTACACGGCCGACGTCGCCAAGTCCAAGGGGTTGATCGACGAAATCGGCTACTGGGACGAAGCCGTCGGCGGCATCGCCCGCGAACTCGGCGTCGACACCGTGCGCGTGGTCCGCTACGACCAGCACCTTTCGGTGTTCGACCGCCTCTTCTCCATTCGAACTCCTCCCATCCTCGACCGCCTCGCCGCCACCGATCATCCCCGTCCCTTGTTTCTCTGGCGTCCCTGACGCGCGCATGTCGAACACCGAATTTCGAAGGCGGAAATGGTCCTTCCTTCGTGATTCTGCGGTTCTGCGGTTCGCGCCAGTGGCAAGGACCCGGCCGGATTTTGGCCCTGAGGTGAACCGCAGAGTATCGAATAGCGAACTCCGAATTTCGAAGGCGGGGAGCCGGTGGTCCTTCCTTCGTGATTCTGCGGTTCGGAGTTCTGCGGTTCTGCGGTTCGCCTCGGCAGCAATGACGCGACCGGATTTTGGCCCTGAGGTGAACCGCAGAATATCGAATAGCGAACACCGAATTTCGAAGGCCTTTTCGATTCGGACCGGCCCGGCGTGCGGCCGGGCGTGCGGATGCGCGGGGATCTGGTAGAGTAAGCGCATGGCGGGCGAGGGACGGATCCGGGTGCTGAGCGACGCGGTGATCAACAAGATCGCCGCGGGCGAGGTGGTCGATCGCCCGGCTTCGGTCGTGAAAGAGCTCGTCGAGAACGCGCTCGATGCGGGCGCCACGCGCATCGAGGTCGAGGTGGTCGCCGGCGGTAAGACTCTCGCCTCGGTCACGGACAACGGACGGGGCATGTCGCGCGACGATGCGCTGCTCTGCCTCGAGCGGCATGCCACCAGCAAAATCCGCGAGGTGGACGACATCGAGCACATCGGCACCCTCGGCTTCCGCGGCGAGGCGCTCGCGGCCATCGCCTCCGTGTCGCGCTTGTCCCTGCAGACGGCGGCCGCGGGGGAGACCGGCGGAACCGAAATCACGGTTCATGGAGGACGCATTCTTGACGTCAAGGATGCCGGCTGCCCGGCCGGTACGCGGATCGTCGCGCGCAACCTGTTCTTCAATGTGCCGGCGCGACGCAAATTCCTTCGCACCGAGCAGACGGAGTTCGCGCAGGTCCGCCAACTCCTGATGCCCTATGCGCTCGCCTGGCCGGAGATCGGATTCCGCCTTGTCGCCGATGGCCGCGAGACGTTCAACCTCCCGCCGGGCGCCGGGCTCATGGACCGGCTGGGCGCGCTCTACGGCCGCCCCGTGACCGACGCGCTGCGACCCGTCGAGCACGAGCAGAACGGCGTCCGCGTCCAGGGTTTCGTCAGCCTGCCGCAGGCCAGCCGGGCGGATCGCGCGGAACAGTACGTCTTCATCAACCGCCGCCCCGCCGGGGCCCCGGTCCTGCAGCACGGGCTGAACGAGGCTTACCAGACACTCCTCCCCCGGGGCCGCTTTCCCGTCGTGTTCCTCTTTCTCCAACTCGACCCCGGGGATGTCGACGTCAATGTGCACCCGACGAAAAAGGAAGTGCGCTTCCGCCGCCCCGGCGATGTGCGCGATGCGTTGATCGAGTCGGTCCGCCAGGCGCTCGGGACGCCCTCGGCCGGCGCCTGGGCGTCCGCGCCCGGATTGACGCCCCCGCAGCCTGAGCCCTGGAGCCATCCGCCGCTTTCGATTCCGGATCTTCCCCCCGCGCGCGTGTTCGCCTATCCGCGGATGCCGATGACGCCGCCGCCGCCGGGCGAGGCTCCCGTAGCCGGTCCGCTGTCCGGCCCTGCAGCCCCGGATTCGTCCGCGGGTCTGACCGGTGGATCTCCGTGGGCCTGGTGCCGTGTCGTCGGACAGGTCGGCGGACTCTTCGTCGTGCTCGAGACCGAGGACGGGCTCGTGCTGATGGATCCGCACGCCGCGCACGAGCGCGTGCTGTTCGACCGGTTCATGCGCGAGGCGCTCGCGGGCGCCGTGAAGAGCCAGGGACTGCTGATGCCCGCCACCGTTCAGCTGGGCGCGCACGATGCGGAAATCGTGCGGCGCAATCTCGAAGCGATGCAGGAAATGGGATTCGGCATCGCGGAATTCGGCGGCGACGCCTTCGTGGTCGATGCGGTGCCGGCCGTCCTCGGCGCCGCATTCGCCCCGGACACGCTTTCCGAGGTGGCCGCAACCCTCGAGGGTGGCGGGCCGCGGGGCGGGGCCGAGCGCTGGTTGAAGGAACGGATTGCCTCCGCGGCCTGCAAGGCGGCCGTCAAGGCCCGGGACACGCTCAAGCTGGAGGAAATCGAGCGGCTCGTGGTCGAGCTCGCCGGCGCCGACATGCCCTACACCTGTCCGCACGGCCGGCCCACCCTCATCCACTTCGGCTTTGCCGAACTCTACCGCAAGTTCGGCCGCACCTGACCGCCGCCGCCCGCCCTGGCCATGGCAAACGCACCTTCCGAAAAGTCTGCGGGCGGAATCAGGTCCGGCGAAGGCGGGCATCTTTCGGAACGGCCCCCGGATCCGCTGTCCAAGGCCCTCCGACTTGTTCCCTTCTTCCTTGGAACTTCAAACTTCCTTGGAGTTTGGAGTTTCCCTACTTCCGGATCGACGCCATCGGATTCCCGTGCATCGATGTCAACGACATCGTTCCGGCTTGGCCCCTCCGGTCCGCATGGGTCAGTCGGGGCTCCCCGATTTGGTCTTGGTTCACTCGGGGCCTCGGACGCGGATGCGACCGGGCTCTACGACCCACAAGCGGTGCTCCAATGGCTCCGCCTTGAGCGTCAGCAACACTTGCCGTATGAGCCGGAGAACCGTTGGTTTGGCATGGTCCTCCGTCCGAAGGACCACAATCCCGGCGAACTCCGCAGGCGGATAGGCGAGGATATTGGCGAAGTCCGTGTCCAGCGTGACCAGCGCTCTGGACTCTGCCTTGCACACGGCGGCAATGTCCGCGTCCGCTCGCCCGCCCAGATGCTGGTCGAGCACGGAAACAGCGTCATGCCCCCCGTCTCGCAGTACCTGACCGACCACCGCGGGGAGGTTTTCGTCGATCTTGAAGTCCACAGCATGCCTCAGGCTGGTACTGGAAGCACGCGTTCATGGGAAAGCTCTGCGGCATACGCTATGGTGGCCTGAACGGCCGCGACCGGCACGGACGGGTAGTCGCGACGGATTTCCTCCGGAGACGCTCCAGCAGCCAGGTTGTCGAGGATCACGGAGACCATAACGCGCGTTCCCTTTATGCACGCCTTGCCGTGACAAACAGCAGGATCGAAGGATATGTAGTCAGACCATTTCATCGACCCCATCTTACCACCATCGCGACCGGAAGTGAACCCCTCTTCTTCTGAAGACCGAACGTTACTGTGAGCCTCCACGCGGGAAAGAAGAGGAGCCTGAGAGACGAAGACGGACATGCGCACGTTGTCCACACGGACGGCTTGTCCCGGCGTAGCGTCCTCGCGGAGCCAGTCGTGTCGCGGCGAAGCCCTGCTCGACAGGGCGGAGTCGGACGTGTCGCGCCGTAGCCCCACTCTGCGGGGCGAAGGCGAATGGTGTGGGAGCCCCGGCTGGTCCTCAGGGGTCAGTCGGCGCGACCCGATTGGGCCGTCACTTCATTGATGATCCCAGCAGAGCCCTATGGCCTCCGTACACGTCAGCGGCTAATCCGGTGAAATACCGTTTCCGATGTGAGAACGGGCCTTCGTATTGGACAACAACTTGGACGACCATGTGGAAATCACCTGATGCAACTCTCGAAACGAGGTTGCTGGGATTTCCCTGGACCGGAAACCGAAAACCGCCGTCGATCGTGGACTCGTCTCCTGCGGGAATGGCAATCACTGCAACCGACTTCTCGAGACGTGTCGTTTCCAGTGTTCCGTCTGACCGTTCCGTGTCCACATCGTCGGAGAAAGAGATGTTGAGGGCGGGAGTTTGGCCGGTGTTCTTGACTTTGAGAGTGTATGCCAGGATGTAGCTGTCGCCATGTACTGAGGCGCGCAGGTATTGGCCATCTTGGGGAACCACGTCCAGCGACAGGTATGGACGCGACATCTGCATTGAATTCCAGTTTGCCTGGCACGAGTAGCCGAGTGAAACAATTGCAATGATGATCGCAATGCTGACACCAGCAAGCTGGTAGGCTGCCTCGTGCTTCTTGATGTGAGTCAGGATGTCGGATGTCATGTTCGTCTCTGCCCAACGTCAACGCGGAGCAGCTTCCGAAGGCCGTCCACGGCCTTCGGAAATATGCGGCGTTTTGTTCGAGCCTCGCTTGTTCTTGCTCTCCAGGGTCAGCTTGAGGGCGACCGGGTCAATCTTCACAGCATGCCCGTCGAGGCGCAGGTTTTCCGCAGTCCCCCTGAACTTGTCGTAGATCCATGCCGCGACAAGCCCCGCTGCTACGGAGGTCCCAAACTCGAGAGAGAACTCCAGAAAGAGGACGAGTCCATCGCGATGGCGTGGAAGGGTACGCCGTCCTTTGATACCGTGAAAGAGGACGGTGACGTCGCCGGGTATCTCGTCAGGATGCACGAGACTGCGTGCCTCGGTAGGCGACGCTCCCGAGACCACCGAGTGCACAAGGTCTGCGTGCCCGAGATCCATCATGAGATGGGCCGCTCTCGGCCTGCTGGTTGAGATTCTTATCTTCATCTGATTTTGCCCAACGTCAGCGGTCTGCCGGAGCCGCGCCAGCGGCGATAGGCAGCACCGCTTGGTTGGCAGATTCCCCTTCTTCCTTCTTCCCGATGCCGTGTGATCTGAACCATTTCTTTATCCAGGCCTGAGATTCTTGCGTGAGGGGGCCGTCTCCGTATGCGACACGAAATCCAAGGATGTGCATCGTCGAGAATCCGCGCCACCGGATTCCGTGCTCGTGTTGCATCGCTGTGAAGACGATTCGCTTCTTGCCCCTGTACCAATCAAGCCCCGGGCCACCGCAACACAAGCAGGTCTCCAAGAATGAGTTTGTGGTGGTCCGGGATTCAAATCGGATGCGGTTGGCCACTTCCGCGATCTGATCCGGCTCCGTAACGACAAAGAGGATGTTCGTTTCGTCCATAGGGCCACAGCAATCGAATCCGCGGCCCCCCCGGACAACAATGCGGTCTGCTCCAGCGATAGCGGGTCCGAATGGTTCATCATACCGAACAGGTCTCTGGTAGATCAGGGCGCGAAGGCAGTCTTCCCGTTTGAACGCAGCAAACACAACGATCGCGAACAAGGTGCACGCGATGATCGCTCTGCGCATCCATCTTCGTTTACGTTTGTTCTCCATAGTCTGCCTGCCAACGTCAGCCTTGAGGTTCGGCGAGCTTGCGAGCCGTAACTTCCGAGGCTTTGCTCGTCTCCGTCTTGTTCTTCTCGATTTCCATCAGATCCACGAGCGCGTTGAACCTGTCATGTTGTCGTGCAGATTCAAGGAGTCCGATCATCGCCAGAGCAAAGAGCAGGAATCCCCAAGCGGGCGCGCTGTCTTGAATGAGCATCCATGTGACCCAGCACATTGGAACAATCCCGGCGATGACACCGAGGATTCCGCCACGACCATAGTACGCATAGGCAGGCTCGGTTATCGTCTTGCGCAGGTGCATCTCTTTGTCGAACGCCTTCAGCGCGACTGCTGCGACTACATCATTTTTGTCCATCATTGTCTTCTGGCGC
>CAYXFW010000169.1:0-6328 GCA_964464305.1 uncultured Verrucomicrobiota bacterium | reverse complement strand
CGGCTTGTGGTGTGCGATCTCGATCAGTCCCTCCTGACCGGTCTCCGCCTCGTGGATCCGGTAGTGCTCGGACTCGAGCGTCACCCGCAACAGGCGGCGGATCTGGGCCTCATCCTCGATCACCATGGCGATTCGCGTCGGCGTTTCGGGGCTCATGAGGCGGTCTCCGAGGCAAATTCGACCGGCACGTTCAGCGTGAATACCGCACCCCCGCCGGGATCGTTGACGACCCGGACGTGTCCGCCCATGGCGTGGACGAATCCCTTGACGATGGAGAGACCGAGCCCCGTCCCCCCCGGCTTGGCGTTGGGCCCGCGGTAGAACTTGTCGAAGGCGTGGCGCATCATCTCTTCGGAGAATCCGGCCCCCTGATCCGACACTCGCACCACCAGGTCGTTTTCGACCCGCCGGGCGTTGACGCCGATTTCCGTTCCCGGCGGGCTGTACTGGGCCGCGTTGGACAGAAGGTTGGAGAGCACGTGCTGCATGAGCGTGAAGTCGAGCTTGAAACTCGGAAGATCCGGCGCGCCGTCCAGCCGGACCCGGTGCTCCCGAAGGATGTCCGCGACTTCCTCCTGGGCGGCGTCCATCAACTCGTCCATGTCGCACCAGACCGTTTCCAGGCGTAATCGGCCGGTCTCCAGCCGGGTCATGTCGAGAAGGTTGTCCACGACCCGGCGCAGCCGGCGAACGGCCGTCTCAACCTCGTCGAGGAACGTCACCGCGCCCTTCAGCGGCGAGGAATTGAGGAGCAGCCGCAGTTCGCCGGCCGCCGTGGTCATGACCGCAAGCGGCGTCCGCAACTCGTGGGAGACGCAGTCGAACAGGGCCTTGTAGAGGCGCTCGGATTCCTCGACGACCCGCGAACGGCTCGCCGTCTCCATCCAGCGGTAGCGTTCAATGACGGCTGCGATCTGATCCGCGAGGGTCTCGATGAGTTCCCGCTCGTCGACCGCCAGCGAGTGATGGTGCAGCAGGCGGATCGCAAGCACGCCCCACCGGCCCTGTGCGGTCTTGAGGGGCAGATGGATCCCCTCCGATTCCGGCAGGGTGTCGGTGAAGCGGCCGGCCGTCTTTCCATTCAGCAGCGCCCACGCGGACACCGCCCTCTCCTTTTCGCTCACCGCCCAGGTGCCCGCCGGGTGGGACTGCGCGTCCAGTCCGCCGTCCGGGCCGGCCAGCAGGACCGCCGAGCGGGCGTCGAGAAGCGTGTCCATCTCGTGGATCACCCTGCGCAGGCCCTCGTCGAGGGATTCGCTTTCCACCACGCTTTGCGCGATGCGATAGAGCGCCTGGGCGCGCTGCTCCCGGCGGCGCTCGGAGGCCTCGCGCAGCCGCAGGCGGGACGTCAGGTCGCCGATGACCAGGGCGATGACGAAGTACATGCCGAACATCACGGCGTCCGGAAGGCTTCCGATCCGGAACGTGTACACGGGGGGGATGAACAGGAAGTTCCACGCGACGGCGGTGAGCGCGGCGACGAGAAACATCGCACGGCGCGTAAAGCGGGTGGCGAGCAGCACCACCGCCAGCAGGTAGAGCAGCCCGATCGTCCAGTAGCCCGTGAAGTCGTTCAGAACCCAGGCGAGCGCCGTCATCCCGGCGACCGCGCCCAAGGCGGCCGGCCAGTCCGCCCCGCCACCGGCCGGCAGTTCCGGCATGCGGACGGAGGACACGGCGCCTTCGGACTCCGGGGCGCGCACGACGCAGACGTCGATGTCGCCGCTTTCCCGGATCAGCGTGTCGACCGGGTTTCGCCTGCCGAAGAGCCGGGACCACGGTCCCTCCCTCGGCTTCCCGGCCACGATCTGCGTGACGTGGTGCTCGCGTGCGATCCGGAGCAGCCCGCGGGCCGGATCGTCGCTCAGGCCGGTGACGGTCTCCGCGCCCAGTTCGCGCGCAAGCGACAGGTTCCGCACCAGCCGCTGTTTCTGCTCGTCGGACAGCGCCTGGGGCGTCTCGACATAGGCCGCCATCCAGCGGGCGTCCATGGCGGTGGCAATCCGTCGGGTCCAGCGGATCAACGGCTCGGAATACGGGCTGGGCCCGACCGCCACCAGCAGTCGCTCCCCGGACTTCCAGGGCCCGGCCACCCGATGGGCGGTCATGGCCTCGTGCACATCCTGGCCCACGTGGTCCGCCGTGACCCGCAGTGAGATTTCCCGCAGCGCCGTCAGGTTCTCCGTGCGGAAGAAGTGATCGGCCGCCGTTGCGGAGCGTTCGCCGAGGTAGACCTTCCCGTCGGCCAGCCGTTCGCGCAGTTCCTGCGGGGTGAGGTCCACCAACTGCAGGTCGTCGGCGCGGTCGAGCACGCTGTCGGGGATGGTCTCGCGGATGGAGGTCCGCACGATCTGTCCGACCACGTCCACGCGGCTCTCGATGTGCTGGACGTTGAGCGTCGTGTGGACGTCGATGCCCGCGTCGAGCATCTCGAGAACGTCCTGATAGCGCTTGGGATGCCGGCTGCCGGGCACGTTGGTGTGGGCCAGCTCGTCCACCAGCGCCAGCGCGGGTCTGCGTTCCAGGGCCGCGTCGAGGTCCATCTCGTCCAGAACGACGCCGTGGTAATGGATGCGCCGTCGCGGGAGGCGTTCGAGGTCCGCAAGAAGTGCCTCCGTCTCCTTCCGGCCGTGCGTCTCGACATAGGCGACCACCACGTCGCAGCCGGCCGCCTTGCGGGCCTGCGCGTCCCGGAGCATGGCACAGGTCTTGCCCACGCCCGCGCACATGCCGAGGAAGACCTTCAGCCGGCCGCGCCGGTGCCCCCCCGTTTCAGAATCCCGGGTTGCGGCCAGCAGAAGATCGGGGTTCGGTCTTCCGTCATCGTTCATCGCAGGGTGGAGCATACTCGTCCAGGGCGAGATTGAGGAGCAGCACGTTGACCCGGCTTTCGCCGAGGAACCCGAGTTGCGGCCCCTCGGTGAGCTGCCGGATCAACCTCTCGCACGCCTCCTGCTGCGGGCGGCTGAAGCCCCGTGCCCGGGCGACGCGACCCAGCTGGTACCGCGCCGCCTCCGGGCTGATATGCGGGTCGAGTCCGCTGCCGGAGGCCAGGAGCATCTCCGGCGGGACGGGTCGGCCGTCCCCGTCCATCCAGTGCGCCCGCCGTCCGGCGACGGATTCCCGGAGGGCCGCGCTGGTGCCGCCCTGATTGCCGGCCCCGGAAGGCACGGTCGCGTACTGCGCGGCGGACGGGCGGCAGTGGAAGAAGGCCGCGTTCGTGAAGGGCTGCGCCAGCAGCCGGGAGCCGACGGCACGGCCGCCAAGATGCACGAGGCTGCCTCCGGACTCGCCGGCGAACCCCAGGCGTGCCACTCCGGTCACCGCCAGCGGATAGGCAACTCCGCAGAGGGCGGTCAGCGCCAGCAACATCCTCAGAGCCGGAAGGAACGGGGTTCTCATGGGACGCCTTTCATCTAGAGCCAGCCCAGACGCGCGATCAGCAGATCGATGCCCTTGATACCGACGAAAGGCGCCACAATGCCGCCCAACCCGTACACCGCCAGGTTCCACCGCAGCAGTGCCGCCGCGCCGACCGGCCGGTACTTGACGCCCCGGAGGGCGAGCGGGATCAGCGCGACGATGATCAGGGCGTTGAAGACCACCGCGCTGAGCACCGCGCTCTCCGGCGAGTGAAGGCGCATGACATCGAGCGCGGCCAGCGGGCCCGCCCCGCCGCCAGTCACGTACAGCCCGCCGAACATCGCCGGGAGGATCGCGAAGTACTTGGCCACGTCGTTCGCCAGGCTGAACGTCGTCAGCGAGCCGCGCGTCATCAGGATCTGCTTGCCGGTCTCGACGATGTCCAGGAGCTTCGTCGGGTTGCTGTCCAGGTCCACCATGTTGCCCGCCTCGCGCGCGGCCTGCGTGCCGGTGTACATCGCGACGCCCACGTCCGCCTGCGCCAGCGCCGGGGCGTCGTTGGTTCCGTCGCCGATCATCGCCACAAGGCGCCCCTCCGATTGCTCCGTCCTGATCCGCTGCAGCTTCGTTTCCGGGGATGCCTCGGCCATGAAATCGTCCACCCCCGCCTCGGCGGCCACGGCGGCCGCGGTCAACGGGTTGTCCCCGGTGATCATCACCGTGCGGATGCCCATCTTGCGCAGCCGCGCAAAGCGCTCCCGGATGTTGCCCTTGACGACGTCCTTGAGGTGGATGACGCCCAGCACGCGTGATTCGTCGGCCACCACCAGGGGCGTGCCGCCCGTCCGCCCGATCTGCTCAACCGTGGCGGCCACCGGCTTCGGATAGGCGATGCCCATCCGTTCGACGTGGACCCGCATGGCCTCCGCCGCCCCCTTGCGGATGCTCCGCGCCGCCCGGCCGCCGTCCGGGGCCAGGTCCACGCCGCTCATCCGCGTCTGCGCCGTGAAGGGGATGAACCGCGCGTGCATCGCCGCCATGTCGCGGCCCCGGAGCCCGTGGCGCTCCTTGGCCAGCACGACGATCGAGCGGCCCTCGGGGGTTTCGTCCGCCAGGGAGGCGAGTTGCGCCGCATCGGCGAGTTCCTTCTCCTGCACGCCGGGCGCGGGCAGGAAGGCGACTGCGACGCGGTTGCCCAGCGTGATCGTGCCGGTCTTGTCGAGAAGCAACACGTCAATGTCGCCCGCCGCCTCGACCGAGCGTCCGCTCATCGCCAGCACGTTGTGCCGCATCAGACGGCTGATGCCCCCGATCCCGATGGCGCTCAGCAGGCCGCCGATGGTGGTCGGGATCAGGCAGACGATCAGCGAGACCAGAACCGGCAGCGTCAGACGCGCGACGCCCGGCTGCCCCGCCGCCTGCTCGCTGTATCGGCCGAACGCCGGCAACGTGGCCACGGCCACGACGAACAGGGCGGTCAGCGTTACCAGCACGATGCCCAGCGCGATCTCGTTGGGGGTCTTCTGCCGGCGCGCATTCTCGATCAGCGCGATCATGCGGTCGAGGAACGAGTGGCCCGGCTCCGCGTTCACGCGGATCACGATGCGGTCGCTGAGGACCCGCGTGCCTCCCGTGACGGCATTCCGGTCGCCGCCGCTTTCGCGGATCACGGGCGCCGATTCGCCCGTGATCGCGGATTCGTCCACCGTCGCGATTCCCTCGACGACCTCGCCGTCCGCCGGGATGACGTCGCCGGCCTCGCAGACGACCACGTCGCCACGCCGCAGATCCGTGGCCGGCACCTCCCGCGTGACGCCGTGCACCCGCCTTTTTGCCGGCGTCTGCGTACGCGTGCTTCGCAACGCGTTGGCATGCGCCTTGCCGCGGCCCTCGGCCAGGGCCTCGGCGAAGTTGGCGAAAAGCACCGTGAACCACAGCCAGAGGGCGATCTGGAACGCGAAGGGCGTGAACTCGCGAACCAGCGAGGCGGTCACCAGAAGGGCTCCGGCAAATACCACGAACATCACCGGGTTGCGCCATTGGTCCTTCGGGTTGAGCTTGCGGACCGCGTCGAGGGCGGCGCCCGCCAGCAGCGTTCCGACGCCCGGTGCGCCCGGTGTGCCGCCTTGTCCGGGAAGGGATGCGATGTGACTCACGACTGCGTCCTCCGGTCGATTAGAAGATCCGTCCCGCGAGCATGAGGAAGTGTTCGGCCAGCGGGCCGAGCATCAGGACCGGGAAGAAGGTGAGCGCGCCGACGATCAGGACGGCACCCGCCAGGATCGCGGCGAAACCGGCCGTGTCGGTCGGAAACGTCCCGGCGTTCGGCGGCGCGATCCGCTTGCGGGCCATGCAGCCCGCGATGCCGAGCACGGGGACAATCACGCCGAACCGTCCCAGCAGCATCGCCAGGGCCAGCGTCCCGTTGTAGAAGGGCGTGTTCGCGTTCAACCCCGCGAAGGCGCTGCCGTTGTTGTTTGCCGCCGAGGCGTAGGCATACAGGACCTCGGAAAGGCCGTGAGGGCCCGCGTTGGCCATGCTGGCGCGCGCCGACGGCAGAAGAAGCGCCAGCGCAGCCCCACAGAGGACGACAAGGCTGGGAATCAGGATGCCGAGGATGGCGTAGCGGACCTCCCGCGCCTCGATCTTCTTGCCCAGGTATTCCGGGGTCCGCCCGACCATCAGCCCGACCAGAAACACCGTCAGGATGACGAACAGGACCATCCCGTACAGCCCGGCCCCGACCCCGCCGAAGGCAACCTCGCCCAGCAGCATGTTGAACAACGGGACCAGCCCCGCCAGCGGCGAGAAACTGTCGTGCATGGCGTTGACGCTTCCGTTCGAGGCCGCCGTTGTTGCGGTGCCCCACAGAACGCTGTTCATGACCCCGAACCGGGTTTCCTTGCCCTCCATCCATGCGGACAGGCCGGTGACGGGGTTGAAGGAGGTCTCCGCGTGCCAGGCC
>CAYXFW010000168.1:0-6348 GCA_964464305.1 uncultured Verrucomicrobiota bacterium | reverse complement strand
CGACCGCGCACCCCGGACCGACCGGCTTCCTACTCGCGCCAGTATAGCATCCGGCCGCAGAAGGTGCACGAAGTGATCGCGTCGGCCCGACGGGTGTCGTGGATGACCTGCGGCGGAAGCTTCATGTGGCACCCGCCGCAGGTGCCGTGATCGACGGGGACGATCGCCGCGTCGCCGACATGCTTCAACAGGCGCTCGTACTTGGCAAGCAACCGCGGCTCGACCTCCCCGATCCGGCCCTGGCGGTCGGCCTCGATCCCGGCCAGCTCCTGGCGGAGGGTTTCCGCGCGCTGGTCCATCTCGGCGCATTCGCGCTCGACACGGATGCGATCCTCATCGACTTCCTGTCGCGCGCGGGTCATGACCGCCTTGAACTGCTCGGCCGTCTCCATCCGCTCGAGCTCGGAGTCCTCCAAGCTGCGGATCGCCGTACCGGCCGTCTCGATTTCGTGGAGGAGCGTGCGGTAACCGTCGTTCGTCTTGACCTCGAACTGCTGCTGGCGGTAGCGGTGGACGGTTTCCTTGGCCGTGTCGATGTCCAACTCGATCTTCTTGATCGCCATGGACTCATGCTTCCAGGCGCTTTCGGCCTTTTGGAAGGCCTCCTCGCGGTCCTGAAGGCGGAGGTGGGTGCGTTCCTTTCGCGCGGGGATGTCCTCGAGATCCTTGCGCAAATGGATCGCGCGGCGGTCAATCTCTTGAAGTTGAAGCAGGTCTTGCAGAGTCTTCAGCACCGCGGGGCTCCTCCCGTTGCACACATGGAGAGAACAATAGCCAACCCGGCGGCGGTCGTCAACGACCCGTCGCATATTTCCAACCCTTGGACCGTCCCGGGTGCCCGGCGTCCAAGGGTTGGACGGCACGGCCGCATCAGCCGGCCGCGGGTCCGGAGGACTCGGGGACGAGGCCCGTCCGTTGCAACGATTCCCACGTCAGGCCGGGGAACGCGACGCCGCGCTCGACGAAGCGCCGGACGAACTTGCCCAGAATGTCGACCTCGATGTTCACGGCGTCCCCGGGGCGGTACTGTCCAAAGCACGTGATCTCGTAGGTGTGCGGGATGATGTGGATGCCGATCGAATCCGCCGTCAGGTCGGCAAGCGTCAGGCTCACGCCGTCGACCGAGACCGATCCCTTGTAGACCATGCCGTCCATCAGGTCGGGCGGGCACGCAAACTCGAACCGCCAGTCGCGCCCAACCTCCTGTACGGCGCGGACGCGGGCGATGCCGTCGACATGGCCGATCATGATGTGGCCGCCCAGCGGGTCGCCATGCCGCAGGGCGCGCTCGAGGTTGACCTGCGAGCCGATGCGCTTCTCGCCGAGATTGGTCCGGCGAAACGTCTCGCGCAACACGTCGAAGCGGAGCCTCCCACCCTCGCTCTCCTTCACGGTCAGACACGTTCCGCACACGGCCACGCTCTCGCCGATTTCGATCGGACGGTCCCACGCCCCGGCCTCGACCCCGATCCGACCCCACTCGTCCTTCAGGTCGAGTTCGGCGATCCGACCCATCCGCTGTACGATTCCCGTGAACACGTCGCGTCCTCCCCGTTTATTCCGGGCGCGCCCGGACAACGACGTCGGGGCCCGCCCTCCCTGTCTCCATCACGCGGAACCGGAGCGCATCCTCCAGACGACGCCCCGCGCCGCCGAACGCGGGCGCCGCCGCGCGGCCCCCGAGCACGAGCGGCGCGTAGAAGAGCAGAAGCTCGTCCGCCGCCCGGGCCTCCACCAGCGAGGCCGCCAGCTCCGCGCCGCCCTCGCAGAATACGCGCAGAATGCCCAGGCCCCCGAGATGCCCCAGAAGCGCCCGCAGCGAAAGACGCCCGCCTGCCTGGTCTTCGACGACCGCGACGGACGCGCCGCGTCGCAGGAATTCCATCGCGCGGGCGGGGTCGCACCCGGGCCCGACGGCGATCAGGGTCCGGTCGGCCGCGCCATCGTTGAGCAGCCGCGCCGTGAAAGGAGTCCGGCCGCGGGGGTCGACAACGACCCGCCACGGACGCCGCCCGCGGGCCGGCCGGGGCAGCAGGGACGGGTTGTCGGCCGCCACGGTGCCCACACCAACCAGGATCGCATCCGATCGGCGCCGCTCGGCCTGGACGACCGCGCGCGACGCCGGGCTCGTGATCCACTGCGACGCCCCGTCGGCATCCGCGATGCGTCCGTCCAGCGTCATCCCCAGCTTCAACACCACCCAGGGCTCGCCGCGGTGGATCCACTGGGCGAACGGTTCGATCAGCCGCCCGGCCTCTGCGCCGCGCACGCCGGCCGTCACGTCCACACCCGCCGCGCGCAGCCGCCGGAGCCCGCGGCCGGAGTGCGCGGGATTGGGATCGCGTGCCGCCACCACCACCCGCCGAACGCCAGCGGCCAGGATGGCCTCCGTGCAGGGTGGCGTCCGCCCCTGCGTGCAACAGGGCTCGAGCGTCACGTACAGCGTGGCCCCGCGCGCCGCGGCGCCCGCCGCGCGCAGCGCGAGAACCTCCGCGTGGGCGCCCCCGGCCCGCCGGTGCCATCCCTGCCCGACCACCCGGTCGCCGCGCACGACGACCGCGCCGACGGGCGGATTGGGACGCGTCAGCCCCTCGCCCCGACGCGCCAGGTCCAGCGCCAGGTCCATCCGCGCCGCATCCGATGTGCGGTCATCCGCCATGGCGTTCCTCCAGTCCCAGCAAGCCGTTCACGAACTGATGCCGGTCGAACGGCACGAGATCGTCGGCCCCCTCCCCCAGCCCGGCGAACAGGACGGGCAGTTTCAATTCGTCGGCGAGGGAAAAGACGAAGCCGCCCCGCGCCGACCCGTCCAGTTTCGACACCACGACGCCGGTGAGCGGGACCGACTCGTGGAACGTCTTCGCCTGCGAGAGCGCATTGCGCCCCAGCGCGGCGTCGAGGACAATCCAGGTCGACTCCGGCGCACCGTGTTTCCGCTTCGCGAGCGACCGTCGCACCTTCACCAGCTCCTGCATCAGCGGCTGTTTGGTGTGCATCCGGCCCGCCGTATCCACAATGAGGACGTCCGCGCGCCGCGCGATCGCCGCGCTGAGCGCGTCGAATGCGACCGCCGCGGGGTCGGCGCCGGTGGCCCCGACGACCACGCCGCACTTCAGGCGGTCGGCCCAGATGCGCAACTGATCCGAGCCCGCCGCGCGGAACGTGTCGCCGGCGCAAAGCAGCGGCGTGAGACCGTCCCGCGCCGCGCGGTGCGCGAGCTTCGCACAGGTCGTGGTCTTGCCGGATCCATTGACGCCAACCACCAGGATGGTGGAGGGTCCGTCCGCTGCGCGTGCCCAAGGCGCCGGGATGTCCGGAAGAATCTCCACAAGGGCGGCGGCCAGCGCATGGGGAAGGTCGGTCTTCAGGGTCCGAGCCCGGGCGGAAAGGCCGCCGCACAGGCGTGACGCAAGCGCGGTGGAAACGTCGGCCCGCACCAGCGCCTCCTCCAGTTCCGCCGGACCGGCGCCGCCGGCGGCGGGAACGCCGGCCAGCCGGCGCAGCGCGCCGGACAGCGCGTCCCGCGTGCGGGCCAGCGCGCTCAGCCAGGAGGCCATCCTACTCTCCTCCGCCCGCCAGCAGACGCGGATCCGGCGCCGCGCAGCGCGCCGGACGCTTCACGTCCTTCGCCGCGCGGTCGAGGATGCCGTTGACGAACCGGCCGGACTCGCGGCCGCCGAACTCCTTGGCAAGGTCGATGGCCTCGTTCATCGAAACGACCGGGGGGATGTCGGCGCGGTGATGCATCTCGTAGAGCGCTAGGCGAAGGATGTTGCGGTCCACCGCCGCCATGCGCGACAGATCCCAGTTGGTGGCGAGCGCGCGGAGCCGCTCGTCCAGCTCCGGACGCACCGCCTCCACGCCGCGGATGAGATCCTCGGCGAACGCGCGGAGCTTCGGACCGATGTTCCGCGCCGCCCAGAAATCGGCCAGCGCATCGGCCAGGTCGCCATCGTTGAAATCGCGCTGGAACAGGAATTGGACCGCCAGCAGGCGGGACTCGTGGCGCGCGCTCATGAGGGGGACAACCGGATGGAGGCCAGAAGACGGGCCATTTCGACCGCCGTGCGCGCCGCGTAGGCGCCCCGGCCGTCCGGCCCGGACGTGCAGCGCGCCACCGCCTGCGCCTCGGTGTTCGCAGAGACCACGGTGTCGACGACGGGAATCGCGTGACGCCGCGAGACGTCCGACAACGCCGCCGCCACCGTCATGTTGATCAGGGCCGCATGGGGTGTCTCGCCCTGAATCACGCAGCCCAGGGCGATGAGCGCGTTGTGGCGCCCCTGCTTGGCCAGTTGCTCGGCGACAGTGGGGATCTCGAACGCGCCCGGAACCCAGCACACCTCGATGTCGGCTTCGGCCGCGCCGCACGCCTTCAGCGCGGCCACGGCACCGGCAAGGAGCTGCCCGGTCAGCGCGAGGTTGTACCGGGAGATGACGATCCCGAAGCGGAGCCCGGCGGCATCGGTGGTGC
The DNA here is from genome assembly GCA_964464305.1 of uncultured Verrucomicrobiota bacterium. Taxonomy (GTDB): domain Bacteria; phylum Verrucomicrobiota; class Kiritimatiellia; order PWTM01; family PWTM01; genus VGWF01. The sequence continues at coordinate 1,874 of CAYXFW010000168.1, read as the reverse complement.
CTGTGACCTGTCGGACTGCCCCAAGATCGGGCGGCTCGGCGGCCGGCGGCTGGGTGGACGGAGTCAGCATGATGTTCTCACAGAAGATGTCCGAGTTTTTGCTTCTTGGCCCGAAGGTACCGGGCGTTGTCTTCCGTCGGCGGGATGACCAGCGGCACCCGTTCCTCGACGCGCACGCCGTATTTCTCCAGCCCGGAGACCTTGGCGGGATTGTTGGTGATCAGACGCACGGCGTCAACGCCGAGATCGCGCAGAATCTGCGCAGCCGCGGAGTAATCGCGGAGATCGGCTTCGAACCCGAGCTTCTGGTTCGCCTCGACGGTGTCCATGCCCGTCTCCTGGAGGGCGTACGCGTGGATCTTGTGCGCCAGGCCGATGCCGCGTCCCTCCTGACGGAGGTAGAGGACCGCGCCGCGGCCCTCGGCGGCCACCATGTCCATCGAACGGTTCAACTGCGAGCCGCAGTCGCAGCGCATGGACCCGAAGACGTCGCCCGTCAGGCACTCGCTGTGAACGCGGACCAGCGGAGCCGCCCCGCCGGCCAGGTCCCCCAGCACGAGGGCCAGATGCACCTCGTTTTCCGGCTGGGCGCGATACATGTGGAGTTGGAAGACGGCCGCGTGCGTCGGCAGGCGGACCACCTGCTCGCGCACGACCAGATGCTCGTGCCGGCGGCGATGGGTCACCAGGTCGGCGATCGAGACCATCTTCAATCCGTGGCGCCGGGCGAACGTGGCGAGCTCGGGACGGCGCGCCATGGCGCCGTCGTCGCGCATGACCTCGCAGATGACGCCCGCCGGCTTGAGCCCCGCCATGCGCGCGAAGTCCACCGCGGCCTCGGTGTGTCCGGCCCGCTGCAGGACGCCGCCCTCGACCGCCTCGAGCGGAAAGACGTGTCCGGGTTTCACGAGGTCGCCGGGCGTCGTTCCGTCCGCAACCAGCAGGCGCGCGGTCCGGGCGCGGTCGGGCGCGCTGATGCCCGTGCTCCCCCCCTCCCGGGCGTCGACGCTCACCATGAAGGCCGTCCGGTAGGGATCGCCAGGGCCGGCCGGCGCCATGCGCGCCAGCCCAAGCTCCGCAAGCCGCGCCTTGGTCATGGCGACGCAAACAAGCCCGCCGCCCTCGCGGATCATGAAGCGGATCGATTCGGGGGTGGCCTTTTCGGCCGCGACAATCAGGTCGCCCTCGTTCTCGCGACGCTCGTCGTCGACCACCAGCAGCATCTCGCCCCGGCCGAACGCCTCGACGGCCTCGGGGATGGAGGTAAACCCGGACGTACCGCCCTCATCGTGTCCAGACATGAAAAAGGCCCCAAATCAATAGCTTCAGGGCCGACGGCGAGCGCGCTCGCGATCTTCTTCCATCCAGACTTTACTGTCGGCTGCGGGTACCCTCTCCGCCTTCGCCATGAGGGTTACCGCATCGGTCCCCCGGAGTCCGGGAGAGTCGCGGGCTTTCACCGCCGGTCAGGAATCACCCGCCGCCCAAGCGGCCAGGCTCACCTTGCCCTGAAGATCGTCTGCATCCTATCACCCCCCGTCCCCGTGCGTCAAACCCTGCGCCATGCCAACCGGGAGGGTCGCGGACCACCCGGCGACCGCTCGCAACAGGATCGCGCCCGCCCGAGGTGGGATCGAAATCGGGGCCGCCATCGGATCTCGATGCCGATCCCGATGGCGGGCGATTTGGAGTGATGCGTTTGCCCTGGCGCTGTCGATGGATCGGCGACGCCGACTGTGATAGAGTTCGTACGCTCTATGGGCTTCATGAGACATCGTCCCGCGGGATTAGTTCTCGCAGCCATCTCGTTCGCCGCCTGCTTCATCGGTGGAAGTCCATGGGCGGCCGCCGCACCGACATCCTCTCCCGCATCG
>CAYXFW010000167.1:0-6377 GCA_964464305.1 uncultured Verrucomicrobiota bacterium | reverse complement strand
ATCAGCTTCAACCGCAGAATGTTGGCTGGATTCGCGCCGCCCCAGGGTGGATTCGACTGCGAGCCGCCTGTGCACCGCGGCTTCTGGCTCGCACTGATGGCCGTCGCTGCGCTGGCCGGTTGGGGTGCGGTTCGCGGATCGGGCGCTGCGCTCGGCCACCCCGGAATCGCCGCCGCCGTGCTCGCCGGTCTGCCGCTGCTGTGGTGGGCCGCAGGCACGGCGCGGACGCGAACCGCCGACACCGCCATGAAGAACGCCGGCAGTGCCGCGGCCGCGGTCCTCACCACCTCGGTCGTCCTCCTGCTCGGCCTCCTGATCCCCGGCACGGTCGCCGCATGGGTCGTGCACGGCCTGGCCGAGGCCCTCCTCCTCCACGAACTCCACCGACGCGCTTGGATTTTCCGCACGTAAGCGCTGAGCGCGCAGGATTACGGTCGCGACGGCGCAGTCTCCGCGCGAACGCCGCCCTGGGCCAGGGCACGGTCCTCCAGATCTCGTCCATAATGGGTACGACAAGAAAGGACCTGGAGGGCGCCGCTCTGTCGGCGCCAAAACGTGCCAAGTTGAGGGGTTTCCGGGACACGACGGAACGTGCCCCTCCAGAGTGGCGGTCGGGACTTGGAACCCCACGCGGCCATTGCGCGCCGCGGCGCGGCACGGTAGGCTGACGGCGTGTCGAAGTGCAACTCCCATTCCGTGCCGGACGCCCAACCGCCCGTCGCCTGTCTGGTCAGCCTCGGCTGCGCGAAGAACACCGTCGATTCGGAACGAATCCTGGCGGCGCTGGTGCAGGACGGCTTCCAGATCGCCGCGCAGCCGGCCGACGCGGACATCTGCCTGGTCAATACCTGCGGCTTCATCCAGGACGCGCGCGAGGAGGCCGCTGCGGCCCTGCGCGAACTCGCCGCCGGCCGCCGACGCGGGCGACCCGCCCGCATCGTCGCCATGGGATGCCTCGTCGAACGTGCCGCGACAGTCCCCGCACTGCACGAGTTCCTCGACCGGGCGGACGCCACGGCGGGATTCGCCGAGTTCCCTCGCATCGCGACCTTCTGCCGCGAATTGCTCGGCCTCGCTCCGTCGGCCGCCGCTGCGGCGCCGGATACGCTCGCGGGCTTCCACCAACTCCCCCGCCTGCTGAGCGGCGCCGGACACAGCGCCTGCCTCAAGATCTCGGAGGGATGCTCCAACGGCTGCCGCTTCTGCACCATCCCGTCGATCCGCGGCCGCCAGGTGAGCCGCCCGGTGCAGGAAATCCTCGCGGAGGCGCGTTCGCTCATCGACTCCGGCGTGCGCGAGATCTGCATCATCGGCCAGGACACCACCAGCTACGGGCACGACCTCACCGGCCGCCGCGAGCTCGCCGGCCTTGTGCGCGCGCTGTCCACCCTCCCCGGCGAGGTCTGGTTCCGCCTGATGTACGCCTTTCCGCGGTTCCTCGCCGACGACCTGCTCGACGCCCTCGCCGCGGACGCCCGCTGGTGCCCGTATCTCGATCTGCCGCTCCAGCACATCTCCGACGCCATGCTCCGCGCCATGGGCCGCGGGATGGACCGCGACGCCACGCTGCGGCTGCTGGGCCGGCTTCCCGCGCGGCTCCCGGGCCTGTGCATGCGCACCGCCTTCATCGTGGGACACCCGGGCGAGACCGATGCCGATTTCGACGAACTGCTCGCCTTCGTCCGCGAGGGCCATTTTCTTCACGCGGGGGTGTTCGTTTACTCGCACGAGGAGGGCACGCCGTCCGCCGGCCTGCCGGACCCGGTCCCGCGCGATGTCGCCCTCCGCCGCCGGGACGACCTTATGCGCGCCCAGCGCGGCGTCTCCCGCGCGGCCCTGCAGAAGTGGGTGGGACGGGAGATCGACGTGCTCGTCGACGAGCCCCTCGCCCGCGGCGTCGCGGCGCCCCGCCATGCGCGCTGGACCGGCCGCCATCGCGGCCAGGCCCCCGAGGTGGACGGCGTGACCTTCCTCGCCCCCCGGAAGGGCATCGTCCTGCACCCCGGCCTCCGGGTCCGCACCCAGGTCATCCAGGGGCTGGACTACGATCTCATGGCCGAGGTTTCCGACCGCCGCTGACATCCCTGGGGGCCGCGCCGGGATGGGGATTGAAAAAACGGCTTGCACGGAGGCCGCCGATCCGTATGATGGCCGCTCGCTTGCCGTGCTACGGGGACGTAGCTCAATTGGTTAGAGTACCAGATTGTCGATCTGGGTGTTGCGGGTTCGAGTCCCGTCGTCCCCGCCATTTTTCACTTTCCCAAGCCTCCGGAAGACCGGGCGCATTTCATGCGCCGGGGAACCGGGGCTACTTGGCCGGAGCCGCGGTGGCGGCGGTCGGCGGAGGGGTCTTCGCGACCTCCGGCACATGGCCCTTGAAGAACACGGCCATGAGCAGCGTGCCGGCCAGGGTGATGACCAGCGGGATCATCCAGATCTTCTTCCACTGGAACTGACCCGCGACGGAGAATTTGTCCATCGCAATGCCGGCCATCTGGGTTCCGAGGAACATGCCGAAGCCGACGGTCGCCGCGAAGATCAGGGCCTGCATCGAACTGGGCGCGTCGGCGCCGACGGCGCCGGCGAAGATCTGGCCGACGATGATGAACATCACGTAGGCCAGCCCGTGCAGGGGCTGCACGGCGAGGATCAGCGCGCGGGGCTTACCCACCGTGTAGGCGAGGTACATCAGGAACCAGCAGGCCGCACCGATGGCGAGCGTCCACTGGAATCCAAACTTCGTCAGGCAGAATCCCAGCGCGAAGAAGGTCGCGACGGCCTGCGCCACCTGGGCGGCGGCCATCGAGGCCGGCACCGCCTTGCCCGAGACGCCCAAGTTCATCATGAACTGCGCCGAGCCGAGGAAGTAGAACTGCATCGTGCCGGAGACGAAGATGGAGGTGACGAAGAAGAGGAGGAAATCGACCTGGCCCAACTTGCCCAGTGCGGCGACGAGCGGCGAGCCGCCGGTCTGCGCAGGCGCCGTGGCGGGAAGGAACAGACAGCCGATGGCCATGAGAAGCGACAGCAGCGCGGCGAGCTTCATGCAGTCGCTGCCGTCCCCCTCGCCCTTGCGCATCATCCGCCACCCGCTCAGGAAGTAGCCGATCAGGGCCCACGAGACGGGTGCCCAGATGAACACGAGGCTCTGCGTGGGCGTGTCGCTCACGTGCGCGAACAGCACCGCGTTGACCAGCGGCAGTGTGGCGGCGTAGCAGGTGGAGTAGCCCAGCATCACCAGGAACAGAGGGGCGAATTTCCCCGTGCGTCCCGCGACGAACATCAGGATGGCACCCACCAGGTGCGCCCCCACCAGGATCCATTTCGCGTCGAAATACTTGTCCGCCAACTGGCCCGCAATGAACGGCGAAATCATGCACGCCAGCGGCAGCGTGGCGTAGATCCAGCCGGTCTGCTTGCCGGTCATCTTCAGGGGCCCCAGGAGTCGCGCGGCGAGCACCGGCGCCCACGCCCCCCAGATGGCGAACTCGAGGAACATCACCACGCTCAGCGGAATGTAGATTTCGGGTCCGACACTCATGGCATCCTCCTCATCCGGGTGACACGAAGCCGTTTCCCTCCGGCAAGGACACGCGCCCGCGGCCGCCGATCCGGAACGACTTCATCGCGGCCAAATTGCCAGATCGGGCCCGGAACCGCAAGCACGCATTGCCTGCCCGCACACCTCCGCCGCAGTAGGGTTAGACCCCATGGCCCCCCGGCGCTCTCGGCGGTAGCTTTCGACTGCCGCGTTGGACGAGCGGTGCGCACGTCAACGCCAGATGGGACAACGATGAGACCTCCGCCCCACCCCGCCGGATCCGCGGTCATCAGGAGCAGCCCCCGGAGGGCTTCCACGAGCTCATGAACGCCATTCGGACGACCGCGGCATCCTTGGCTGGAGCCTCCTTGCTGGCGGCACTGGTGGTCACACCGTCGTTTTGGGCCTTCCGCCAAATCGAGAGCGCCGCCGGGGCACGGAAGCAAACCTATCAGGTCCTCCACCAGGCCGAGGCGTTGCTGTCCGCCTTGAGAGACGCCGAGACGGGCGAGCGCGGCTATGCACTGACCGGCGAGCCGGCCTTCCTGGAGCCGTACCATGCGGTACGCGACGAAATCGGCGGTCGACTGGACGAATTGCGGCGCAGCACCCTGACCACGGCCACCCATCCATCCCTGGATGCATTGGAACCGCTGGTGGCGGCCCATCTGGAGCAGTTGTCGCACGTCGTCGAGCTGCGCCGCAAACCGGACATGGCGGCCGTGCTCGCCGCGGTGGGCAATGGGACGGGCAAACGGCTGATGGACTCCATTCGCGAGGAGATGGGCCGCTTCGTCGAGATCGAAACGCGCGAATTGGCAGAACACGATGCGCGGCTCCAGTCGAGGATGCGCCTTCTGCTCGCCCTGATCTCCGCGGCCAGCCTGCTTGCGCTGCTGGCGGCCATCTCCTTCGCGTATTGGATCCATCGCGAGACCCGGCACCAGGTCATGGCCCGGGCCCATCTCGAAACGCAGCATCTGCTTGAGGTGCGCGAAGCCGCCAATGGGGAACTGCGCGAGTCCAACGACCGCCTGCAGATCAGCGAAGAAAGACTCGCCGTCACCCTCGCATCGATCGGCGATGCCGTCATCGCCACCGACGCCGAGAGGCGCGTGACGATCCTGAACCCCCTTGCCGAAACGCTCACCGGGTGGACGCAGGCGGAAGCCGTAGGCCGCCGGGTGGACGAGGTCGTTCGCGTCCTTCACGCGGAGTCCCGAAAACCCGTGGCCTTCCCGGTGACGGAAACCCTCGCCCTCGGCAGGGTTCACTTCCTGGCCAACCACGCCGTGCTGGTTGCACGGGATGGAAGGGAGTGCGCGATTGCCGACAGTTGCGCGCCGATTCGAACCCGGGACGGCCGGATGGTCGGCGCCGTGCTGGTGTTCCGCGATGTCACCAAGGAGAATGCGGCACAGCAGGCCCTGCGCGACAGCGCCACGGCGCTTCAGGCGATCCTCAACACCGTCGCGGATGGCGTCATTACGCTCCACGCCGACGGAACCGTCATCGAAACCGTGAACCTGGCCGCCGAGCGGATGTTCGGCTACTCCGCCGCTGAACTCATCGGGCAGGACCCGGATCTCCTGATCTCCAGCCCCGATCGGGACCCGCGCAACGGGTTCCTCGCGCTTCACGATGCGGACGGGGTGGAGCCTCCCGCCGGCCTCGGACGCGAAGTCGTGGGGCGGCGCAAGGACGGCAGCACGTTCCCGCTGGAAATCGCCGTGAGCGACATGTGGCTGGGCGGCCAGCGGCACTTCACCAGCAGCCTTCGGGATGTCTCGGCCCGCAAGCAGGCGGAAGAGGCCCTGCTCAAGGGAGGGGCGCTGCAGGCCGCGATCTTCAACAGCGCCAACTTCTCGAGCATCGCCACGGACGCGAACGGCGTCATCCAAATCTTCAACGTCGGCGCGGAACGCATGCTTGGCTATGCGGCCGCCGACGTGATGAACAAGATCACACCGGCCGACATCTCCGACCCCCAGGAGGTGATCGCACGCGCCAAGGCACTGAGCGCCGAACTCGCCACGCCCATCACGCCAGGATTCGAGGCCCTCGTGTTCAAGGCCGCGCGCGGCATCGAGGACATCTACGAACTGACCTACATCCGCAAGGACGGCAGCCGCTTCCCCGCCGTCGTGTCGGTCACGGCCCTGCGCGATGCCGAGGGCGGCATCATCGGCTATCTGCTGATCGGCACCGACAACACCGCCCGGAAGGAAATCGAGGCCGAGCAGAAGAAGCTGGCCCAGCGACTGCGCGACCACCAGTTTTACACACGGTCGCTGTTCGAATCCAACATCGACGCCCTGATGACCACCGATCCATCCGGGATCATCACCGACGTCAACAAGCAGATGGAGATCCTCACCGGCTGCACTCGCGACGAGTTGATCGGCGCGCCGTTCAAGAACTACTTCACCGATCCGGAGCGGGCCGAGGCCAGCATCACCCTGGCCCTGAACGACAGAAAAGTCACCAATTACGAGCTGACCGTGCGCGCTCGCGACGGCAAGGAAACCGTGGTTTCGTACAACGCGACCACCTTCTACGACCGGGACCGGAGACTGCAGGGCGTGTGCGCCGCCGCCCGCGACGTCACGGAGCGCAAACGGCTGGATGAGGTGCTCCACGAGAAGACCGTCGAACTCGAAGGCGCCAAGTCCGTCGCCGAGAAGGCCAAGGAGTCCGCCGAGATCGCCAACCGGGCCAAGAGCGCATTTCTGGCCAACATGTCGCATGAAATCCGCACGCCCATGAACGCCATCCTGGGCTTCTCCCAGTTGATGCTGCGGGAATCCGGGCTCACCCCGCTGCAGAAAAAGCACCT
>CAYXFW010000166.1:0-6483 GCA_964464305.1 uncultured Verrucomicrobiota bacterium | reverse complement strand
TGGCCCGGCAGGTCGGTTCCAAGTACTTCTCACAGTTCGCGGACTTGGTTGAGCAGGTGCTGCAGCGAGCTCACCGGCACGCCGCGGTCGTCGCCGTCCAGAAGCTGAAACGGCGGCGTCACCGCGTCGTCGAGCAGGTGATCGAGGGTGAACCCCTTCTTCTCGAGCAGCGCCAGCGTGCGGGCCAGCGCGGCCGCGTTGTAGATCTCGACCCACCGGATGCCGGGCTTGCGGTCCTGCGCGGCTTCGCCGTTCTGGAAAATCTCCAACTGCGCGCCGCTCCGCCGCTCGGCCTCCTCCCGCAGGGTCCGCAGTTCCACCTCGGTCCGCGCGTAGCGCGTTTCGTCACCCGGTATTGCGGCAGCGAACCGGTCTTCGGATCGCGGTGCAGCAGGTACTCGCGGAAATCGATCCCCTTGCGGCGGACGCGGTCCGCGTGCGACTCGACCTCCGAAACCAGTTGCAGGATCTCGCCCAGGGCCTTGCCCTCCGCCAGCACCTTGCCCGCGGCATCGGCCAGCCGCACCTCGTCCACCGCCATTTCGAGCAGAATGCGCGTCATCTGGTCGTCGTTGTCGATGTACTCTTCGCGGTTCTTCCGCTTGATCCTGTACAGCGGCGGCTGGGCGATGAAGATGTGGCCCCGCTGGATCAGCTCGGGCATCTTGCGATAGAAGAACGTCAGCAACAGCGTGCGGATGTGCGAGCCGTCGACGTCCGCATCCGTCATGATCACGATCCGGTGATAGCGCAGATTCTCGATCTTGAATTCCTCCGCGCCGAAACCCGCGCCGAGGGCCTGGATCATCATCCGGATTTCATTGTTGTTGAGCATCTTGTCGTCGCGGGCCTTCTCGACATTCAGCACCTTGCCGCGCAGCGGGAGCACCGCCTGGAAGCGGCGGTCGCGTCCCTGCTTGGCGGAGCCGCCGGCGCTGTCGCCCTCGACGATGTAGAGCTCGCACGACCCGGGGTCCTTCTCGGAACAGTCCGCCAGCTTGCCCGGCAGGCCCCCGCTGTCGAGCGCCCCCTTGCGGCGCGTCAGATCCCGGGCCTTGCGCGCCGCCTCGCGCGCGCGGGCGGCCAGGAGGCCCTTCTCGATGATGCGCCGCGCGACGCTGGGATGCTCCTCGAAGTAGCTGCCGAGCTGCTCGTTGACGATCGAGGCCACGATGCCCTCGACCTCGCCGTTGCCGAGCTTCGTCTTCGTCTGGCCCTCGAACTGCGGGTCCGGAACCTTGACGCTGATGACGGCGGTCATCCCTTCGCGGACATCGTCGCCGCCCATCACATCGCTGTCGTTCTTGAACAGCTTGTTCGCCTTCGCGTAGGCGTTCACCGTGCGCGTCAGCGCCGACCGGAAGCCGCTGAGATGCGTGCCACCCTCGATCGTGTTGATGTTGTTCGTGAAGGTGAAGATGCTGTCGTTGTAGGCGTCGCAGTACTGCATCGCGATCTCGACCTGCACGCGGTCCTTCTCGCCCTCGATGAACACAACCTTCGGATGGAGCGGGTTCTTCGAGCGGTTGATGTGCTCGACGAACTCCACGATGCCGCCCTTGTAGTGGTAGACCTCCTCGCGAGCGGGCTCGTCCTGCTTCAGCGTGATCTCGACCCCGCGGTTCAGGAAGGCCAGCTCGCGCAGCCGGTTCGCCAGGATGTCCCAGTTGTACTGGAGCACGGGGAAGATCTGGTGGTCCGGAAAGAAGGTGACCTTCGTGCCCGTGCCGCGCGTCTTGCCGATCGGCTCGACCGCCGTCACCGGCTTGCCGCGTTCGTAGCGCTGGTGGTAGACCTTGCTGTCGCGGCGGACCTCGACCTCCATCCACTCGCTCAGCCCGTTGACGCAGGACACGCCGACGCCGTGCAGACCGCCGGACACCTTGTAGGAGTTGTGGTCGAATTTGCCGCCCGCGTGCAGCACCGTCATCACGACCTCGAGCGCCGAACGCTTCTCGGTCTTGTGCAGGTCCACCGGAATGCCGCGCCCGTCGTCGTCGACCGAAATCGACCCGTCGGCGTTCATCGACACGTGCACGTGCGAGCAGAAGCCCGCCAGCGCCTCGTCGATGCTGTTGTCGACCACTTCGAAGACACAGTGGTGCAGACCCCGGGTCCCCGTGTCGCCGATGTACATCGCAGGGCGCTTCCGCACCGCGTCGAGCCCGCCCAACACCGTGATGGACCCCGCATCGTACGTCCCCGCCAGCGACGTCGAAGCACCCGATTCCACCGCCGGCTTTGTCCCGTCCAACGCGTCCGCCATGATCGACCTTTCCTCTCCGGATTATTGGGAAAGTGTACAAGAAAAAGGCCCGAAAACGCAATGCAAATCCGCGCCTCCGGGCCTGAAACAACACTATCGGTAGTGTTTCTAGAGCATATTGTTACATTGAATACACAAGCCGTCTTGGACGGCGGACCTGCTCAGGGGATCCGAAATACCCCGCCGAACGGGTCGGCGCGCACCTTCTCTGCACTTTTGCGGATCCCATCGGCAACGCTTCGGAGGCGCTCCGCGGCCTCCGGGAACCGCTTCTGCAGCGATTCCGGCGGATCGAACACATCGCCGAGCACAAACAGGCGGCCGGAAGGTGGACGGTGGAGGGTGGAAGGTGGAGGGGAAGAGGACCGAGCCTCCCCCTTGAAACTTGAAACTTGAAACTTGAAACTCTCCTCCGTCTCCACCCACGCATCGACGACCTCTGCCGCGCAATGGTATCGAAGGTAGCGGAAGAACACCGGCCCGCCGGCTGTGACCACCGTGTCGCCGGCGCGCGCTTCGGCCAGAACCGCTGCCGCCTTCGCCGCATGGTAGTCGCCCGCAGGGTCCCGCAGCATCGCAAGCCCCCCCGCCCAGTTGTGCGCCGCCAGCACAGCGGCCAGGGCAAGGAACGGCGCGGGGGCGGCCCGGACGGCCGGCAGCGAAGTCGCCGCCACGATCCATAGCGCCGGCAGCGCCGCGATCCAGAGCTCCGGATTCCCCGGCTCCTTCCAGACCAGCAGCGCCGCATGCGCGAGGAACCATGCCGCCGCCGCGGCCAGCGCCGGTTTCCAATCCTTGGACGCGTCTCCTTCCCCGGCTTCCAAGGCCTGGAAATCCGCCGGTCGCGACCGCATGCCACCGACCGCCACCGCAAGGATCGACGCAATCAGCGCAACCAGCGTCGCCCAGGGCACGATGCGCATCCATGGACGCGCGGCCCGGCCCATGTAGGCCTCTTCCTCCAACATGCGGGCGGGATACCGCGCCTGCATGGCCGCGGCGAATCGCGGCTGCGCGAAGAGAAAGTTACCGGAAACCAGCGCCTGGCCCAACCCCACGCCGGCGCGCACGAACGACGCCGCCGACACCCCGCCCTCGCGCCGCAACAGGTCGCCGGAGGGCGCGTCTCCGATCGTACTCAGCGGGGACAATCCCGCCCACGCGTACACCCCCGCCGCCAGAAGGGCCGCGACGGCGCCGTGGGTCAGGGCGTGCCGCCACCCGCGCCGCATCCAGAGCCACATCGGAATTGCGCCCAGCGCCGGGATCGCGGCGAAGATGTGCAGAAGGACGGCCACGCCGCCCAACGCGCCGGACAGCGCGGTGCCGGACGGACGTCGCGCCCGCGCCGCCATCGTCCATGCACCCAGGACGAGCAGGAGCATCGGCGCGTAGACCTCCGCCTCCGCCGCGTAGCGCCAGAATCCGTACGACACCGCCAGCCCCGCCGCAGCCGCCCAGGCCCGCCGGCGACCGGCGCCCAGCGGACCGGCCAGCAGTCCGGCCAGGAGCACGACGCAGGCGGCCGCCGCGACCGCGCCCGCCCCCGCCATCACCGCGTGCGAACGCACCGGGCCGGCCAGACGCCTCACGGCGCCGCACAGGGCCTTCATCACCGGGATGTACGCCAGGTGATGGGGATGAAGCTGCGCCCGGCCCTCGACCCGCTCGACGGCCCACGCGAAGTCGAACGCATCCTCGGCCTCGGTCCGGTTCCGCGCCGCCGTGACCGCATAGAACACGGCCAGAAGGACGCCGGTCAGAAGGAGGGTTCGTGTGCGCATGAGGAAGGTGTCAGGTGTCGGGTGTCAGGTGTCGGGTGTCAGTCGAAGAACCCACCCCATCGCATCAGCCCCCCGGCAGGCCTCCCGCCAGATTGACCATCCGACCCAGACCAGGGATCGAAAGACCCGAAAGGCGAGCATCGTTGGTGATGAACCATTCGACGCCGGAACGCGCCGCGCATGCAAGTTGAATGGCATCGGGCGGACGCACGGCGGGATACCGTGCCCGGATGGCCGCAAATGTCTCCGCCTCGTCGGGGCCAAACGCCAGACATCCCATGGCACGGATGAGATCCGCGTATTCGCGGGCTGCCTTGCGCTGCCCTTTGCGGAAGGGATGCACCAGGATTTCTCCCAACGTGAGCGAGGACGTCACCGCCTGGATCTTCCGCTCCTCCTGCCACGCCCGCAGGGCTCCCACGCGATCCCGCCAGGCGGGCGCATCTTCAATCCAGTAGATCAGGACGTTCGTGTCCCAGAACGCGCGGGCGTTCATTCACCAATCCTCGCGCTGGCGCCGCACATACTCATCCGGATCCGTCCCCGCCCAAAGCTTGCGATGACGCCCCCGCAGGCCGTCCAGAGGCGACAACGTCTTCTTTCCGCCGCCGGGATCCCCATGCAACAGCAGGCGCAACCCGTCCTGCACCATCGCCCGCAGGGTCGTCCGCCTGTCCACCGCCGCCTTCTTTGCCTCGACGGCGAGCGCATCGTCCAGTTCAAGTGTCGTTCTCATGCATGAAAGCATATAGGCATATCGGCAGATAACAAGCCCGTTGGGGTGAATGTCGACGGCATCGATCCGGCATACCCCCTCCGCGACCCGTGCCCATCCGTGGTCTACTTCGCCGTCCCTCCTCCCGTCCTCACCGCGATGAACGACTTCGTCAGCCCGAGGAACCGCTCGCGCAGGATCTCGCAGTCAGGAAACAGGTCCTGCATCTCCCGGAAGGTCAGGAGCCGGATGCTGTCGACAAACTCCCTGGCCTGCTCCGCCGTGGGACGATTCTCCCATCCCCACGGCGTCGCCCATCGCGCAAGGACATGCTGAAGACGGCGCGGGAGGAAGTGGACGAAGAGCGCCACGAGATGCGGTTCGACCGGGAACCACCGGTTCGGCGTCTGCACCCATACGCGCCCGGCAACACGCCGGATCTCGGCCGCGAAGCGCCGCTGATCCTCCCACGATCCGACATGCTCGATGACCGAGTTGGAATACACGACGTCGAAGGCGCCGTCGGGGAACGAAAGGCTCCGCCCGTCGCCGCGGACACACTCAAATCGCCCTCGTCTGCCCAAAGTTGCTTCGTCCGTATCGATGTTCAGGCATGTAACCGGCCAACACCCCTCCGCATGCGTCCATGTCCAAGGATAGCCACCGACATCCAATACGCGGTCCTCGTCGCAAAGATGCAGCATCCGCGCGAACCTGGCATATCGCCGCCGTCGAAAATATGGCATCCACTTGCCGTACAGCCATGTGCGCATACTCACGTCAGGCTCTCCTAAGTGCGGGTGTCAACAAAGCTCCGAGCCACAACGACCGTCCCTACGACACGATCAGTAGGCCCCACGGCAACTGAATACGATCCCCAAGGTGCGGCCGAGAATGAGCAAGTCCAGCCAGACAGACCAATTCCTGACGTAGTAGGCGTCCCATCGCTCCATCCCCGCCGTGCCGGTCTCACTACGTCCCGATACCTGCCACATTCCCGTGATACCCGGGAGCACCTCTTCGCGGAGATTTCGCACCATCTCCGAGAGCTTTTGGTAATGATATTCGGGCAGCGGTCGAGGCCCGACCAAGGCCATGGTCCCCAAGAGCACGTTGAGCAATTGGGGGAGTTCGTCAAGCGACGTCATGCGCAACATCCGGCCAACGCGCGTCACCCGCGGGTCATCTCTCATCTTGCAGTTCTTCTCCCACAACGCGCGCCACTCCGGGTCTCCGCCGAGCTTCGTCTCAAGCAGACGTTCTGCGTCCATGTGCATGGTCCGAAACTTGAAGATGCGAAATCGCTTTCGACCATGTCCGATTCGCTCCTGTACGTAGAAGGCTGGACCTCGATCGTCCAATTTCACGATGAGCGCGATCAGCGACAGCAATGGCAACCACACCGGCGCAGCGAGGAGCACGATCGTCAGATCCAGTATGCGCTTCGCGAGACGAGCCAGCGGGTTGGCCAGGTTGTCGACGATCTCAAGCCCGAGAAGCCCAAGAAAATCCTGCGGGCGCACGGATACCGTGGGAATCTCCCGCAAGGAGGGAATCAAGACAACCTTCGCGTAATGGGAAAGCGGACCGGCAATCAGATGAGGGATGCGCGACGAATCAAGATCGTCAAGCACCATGATCGCCACACTCGCATGCGGGGTATGGCCGTCCTCCCCACCCAGCACCGGCACGTTTCGTACTGTGCCATCCAGCCGCAC
>CAYXFW010000165.1:0-6500 GCA_964464305.1 uncultured Verrucomicrobiota bacterium | reverse complement strand
GAGGTGTAGGTGCGGGACACTTCGACACCGTCGATCGAACGAACGACTGTCCGAGGGCGGTCGGGGAACGTTCCATCGTCGGCAACGTCTACTGCGGTGTATCCATAGGTGGTGGCGCTGGATGCGCCGCCGGCTTCCGCATCGAGCAAGCCCTGCTGCCTCACGCTCACCCTTCCCTGATTATCGTAGTCGTACTCCGTCCAGGAGCCGTCGGGACGAACGGTGCGGTACTCCTTCCCGTAGCGATTCGTCTCGGCGGGATTCGTGTAGTACTGGGTGGTCGTGGTCTCGTTCCTCCCCGCCGGACCCGGATCGCGAACCCGTGTGACGGTTTGAATTGTCTGAAAGCCTGGCAGGTAGGTGGTTCTCAACTCGCTGACATGAAGGGTGGCGCCCTCGCCGTCGAGGACCGTATAACTCTCCGTAAGTGTCGTATCGGTCAGGGAGCGGGTGTTGACGGTTCGCTGAAGCAGCGTGCTGGTCTCGCCCTCCTCTTTGTACGTCCATACATTCCATGCTCCCTTCCGAAGCGGCGCGCTCAGCGCAGGGTCTGGACTGACCGGAGGGACAGGCACACAAACCTCTCTCTCGACCAAATTCCCGGAGGCCCGGCGAATCTCGTAGGCGTAGGGCGCGGTGGAATCCTCATCCAAGGGCTGCCCGATTCGCTCCATCGAGATCCAGTTGCTTGAAACCGCTCCGGAGAGGTCGTAGATCCCATTCGCGTCGGGAAGGCCGGCCTCTGAAAGGGGGACGAACCTCAGCGTCTGCCCTGCTCTGCTGTCGGGCAGAGGCTCCATTGCGGCAACCCCCTCGGGAGAAGGAAACTGCTCAGGCGTCTTCTGTGCGATCTTGTTGCAGATCGCCGCGAGCCCCTCAATGGCCATCGCCCGATTCACATCGGTGAACTCGGCATTCGGCATCAGGCCAAGAGCGCCCCCGTGTCCGAATGACATCTGTGCCTGCAGTCCACTGACGTGGGTGGACTTGGTCCCCCCCGGCTGGTCGCACTGCCCCTTCGCGCACGCGCAGCAACCGACCGGTATGGGGGGGTCGACAATGAAGGCGGCGGCCCCGTCGAAATTGACGGCAAGCGCGCTCGCACGGACACCCAGGTCCGTCCAGCCGCGTTCGGCCGCCATTGCCGCGGTCACGATTTCCACATCCGCCGTGCAAACAACACCTGACACCCACCTCTTTTCCCAGATCTTCTGAGAGGCGGGACTGGATGCATTTGCTCTGTAGGTCCACTCCACTGAGCTCGACAGCGCATACTTCGATTCGGCGACAAAGGTCGCCTTCTTGCCGAATTCCAGCTGCTCGATTTGGTTTCCGGCCTCGTCCTCCACCGTGCAAAGCGGGAACACCCATGTCCAGATCGTGGGCGGATTGATGTTGTTTCGTTCCGCCCCCGCTCTTACCGGCATCAGAAACACCGACGCGGGCGCGATGAGGCTGGCCATCCACAGGGTCTTCTTCATGCGTCGGCTAAGCGCTGACGCTTTCGTTCGAGTCGTCGGGATCATGGTGCCTCCGAGGATGGAACCGGCCGGGGAAGTCGTTCTTCGATTCGACGTGCTGCGGCTTGCCGCGCTATGGCAAGGGGGTCTCTCTTTCCGCGCTGGGCGAGGAATGCATCCAGGTCCGCGCGCTCGCCGACCTCGCCAAGCAACCGGAGCGCGGAAGCACGCTCGGGAAAGGAGCGATTTGACGCGAGCCAGTGCCGCGCCAAGGGAAGGGAGGACGCTACCCGCAGCTTCGCACAAACCTGCATTGCAGACACAAGAGCGGGGGGCTTGCTTTCGGCGTCGCGAAGGATGACCAGAGCCCCCGCGGCAATACGGTCGGGATCCAGCTCGGCATAAGCGCCGCATAGCTCGCCCAGTTGCAGCAGGGCGGTGCCGACCAAGACAGGATCGCGGGCGCCGAGCGCCGCATGGAGGCATTCGCCCGCACGACGCAACTCGTCCGTCCGCTTCAACGCGGCATAGCGGGGATAGAGCAGGCTGATGTACTGCGCGGTGTAGATCCGACCAATGGGCTCCGCGCTCGGATCGTCGAGGACGCCGCACAGTGAGGCGAGCATCCCCGGCGGTGGCTCGGGTAGCTCCGTCAATCGCTTGAGCACTTGGTCTTTTGCAGAGGCCATGTCGGGCGCCAGAGACTCGTCCGGCGGCGCGCTGCACAGAAAGGCCCGGATCGCCGCTAGATCGGTCAATCGGCCTTGCCCGATCAACTCGCGCACGGCAGGCGGGAGCGTCATGCCGTCAGACCCAACGGCAGCCACCTGGGGCCGCCCGGCCGCTGCGAGCACGCCCAGCATCAGGATCAGGCAGGCTGCCCCGACGCGACCGCCCGTTCCAAACGATGCCATCGGTCTGGCTGAACTGAGGGGCACTCTTGTCATCGGAGTCCGATCCGATCCCCATCGAGCCAGACTTCAAGCGTATGGCAGGAAGACAGGGTATGGCCGGGCGTGTGAACGAATCGCGCGAAGTACACGCCGTTTGCATCAAGATCCTCGCGCCCGATCCATTTCTCGACGGACCCGTCCTCAAAGGTGACGCCCGCGATGAAGATGTTGAGCCGGATTTGGGCTCCTTCCGGGATATCCCCGGCGACGATGGGCATGACCTTGATCACACTGCCGTCGCCAAGATACTCAACCGGCTGATAGCCGGTGGACGTGGAGGAAAGCAACTTGAATGCATCGACGGTCGTTTGGGCCAGCACAGGTCCTCCGGCGCCGAGTCGGGCGAGCAGGATGGATTCACCGGAGCCTGTCGAGTCGAGCTGGAAGGCGCGTCCGGTCGACGGCGTCGGCAGAACCTCAGCGAGCCGCAAGAATCCGAGCCGGTCGAAATCGACCACGGCTTCGGATGGCAGCGCGGGACAGGGCCATGTCCGGGAATGACCGGCCCAGACCACGGGATTCGTGCCGAAGGAGGCTGCGACGACGCGGACGAGCGTCTCGCCCTGTGCGGTCGAGGCGCCGTTGCTCCAGACGCCTGCGACCTGGTAGTCGCCGGGCGCCTCGAAAAGGACGGTGGCGGCGGCCGAGGACGTAACCGTCAGGGCATCCATGCCCGTCACCTCGATCGTGCCGACCCCATTGCTCTGCCCATCAGGCAGGGCTCCGAAGCGCATCGAATCGCCGGAGCGGACGGTGAAGAGCGTCGTGGTGCCGGTGATCAGGTTGCAGGCGAGCCAGTCGATCTGGCCGGTCCAGTTCGTAGCGCCGTCCGCATCGTGGACGGTGACACGGGTCGCCCCCGCATCGCTCAGCGGCACATTGGCGTACCAGCCCGACTGGATGCCTCGGAGAGGCGTAACCGGATCGTCGTCCTGTTCCGGCTGGGCTGCCGGTCCCCACGCAACACTCAGCGCATCGAGTTTGCGGACGTGCCCCTCGACGCAGACCGGGGAGACATAGCTCGTCGCCGGCGCCTGCACGTGGCCGGTGTCGGCGGCAAAACGCCGGGCGTACCAGTCGCCAGCGCCGAAGGCGAGGAGCCGGACCGCGGTGACGGCCAGATGCTTGTGCGGATCGAGGTTGTGCCAGCGGACGGTGAGCGTCACGGACCCGGCGGGAAGCAACGGCAGCAGGAACAAGGCCCGGCCGGGCTCGGCCCGGCTGGCGTTGAAGCTCTCGCGGCCGAGGGAGAAGCCCCCCACGAGGGCCTCAAGCTCGAAGCGCTGGGTTCCGGCGGATGGAAGGGACTCGACGCCTTCGATCTCGACGCCGTAGACACCGCCGGTCGGCAGCGTGAGCAGGTAGCTAAGATCTCCATTGACTCCCGAGGCGTGCAGCATGCCGTCCACTTCCAGCCAGCTGCCGGTGCGCTGGACCGTGCCGGTCGCGCCGACGACTGTCAGCTCGGTCCGGGTCCCGAAGAGCTTGGTCTGCCAGTCGGGCACGCCATCCTGATCGATATCGAGGGTGTCGAGATCGAAGCTGAAGAGGTTCTTGAGCTGACCCTGATTGGCGAGGTTGAAGTCGGCGGGGGTGCCGCCGGTCCACGGATACGCCTGCGCGAGGCCCTCGGCGATGAGCCGGTCGTAGAACGGCTTCGCCGCGGCCTTGAGCATGCCGAGGTTGGCCGGGCGGAAGTCGTGCCCCGCGGGGAAGGCGGCGACCGTCGCGAGGAGGGCATCGCTTCCGGCGCCGGGGAGTTTCTCGACGAACTCCCGGGCGGCCTGGGCGGCCATCCACTTCACATGGCCCTGATTGACGGGATTGAAGGCGCCGGGCGTCCGTCCGGAGACGAGCACCCCGCGTTCCTGCCACCAATCGGGTCCCTGGGCGCAGACCGCAAGGGCGGCCATCGCCGGCAGGATCGTCCAATGTCGAATGTGTCGCTTCATCGGCATCACGGGGTCGTGAACGTGCCCATGGTGAGGTCGCCGGATTCGGGAACGTACCAGCCGTCGGCCCCTGGAGTCTCGCCGACGGCCAGCTCGCCGACTTCGAGACGCCCGACCCGGAGCGTGCCGGTCAACTGTCCGGTTCCATCGCCGCGCAGCAGAACGGTCTCGACGCCCTCGTTGTAGAGGGAGATCGCGGCCGTGCGGAGGTGGCGGCGGGTCGTGAAGATCAGATCCTCGTCGACCGCCTGTCCGCCGACATAGGCGCGGAGGATGTCGCGTCCTGTGACGCGTACGCCCAGCCGGGCTGCGGATTCGACGAACACGTTGGTGCTGCCGGCCAGTTCCCCGGCCTGGCTGTACTGCACTGCGCGGTCGCCGCCGGCGGCTGCGTTCGGGTTGAAGGACAGATGCTGGGGCTGGATCAGGCCCGACCCGATCTGGCTGGCGGTCAGCGACTGGCGGGGCGGCTGGTTGGTGATCGCGGCCCAGTTCACACCTTCGATCACGTCGTTCCAGTTGCTCACCACCACGCCCACGGGGGTTCCGTTGGTGTCGAGGAAGCCGAAACCGGTTGCGCTGACCTGGCTCGCATGGATGCCGTCTCCGTCGAGGAGGACCGTCGGCCCGTTCGCGTTGCGGACGAGAACCGACTGCACGCTCAGCGGCAGGAGGTCGTCGACGCTCGAAAGCTCTACGCCGTCAAGGCCACGGCCGGACAACTGCCCGGCGTTGATCGCGCGGGCAACAATGCTGGTCGAGGTTTCGGCCGAGAGGAGAGCCGCGCCTCCACCGGTCGGAAGCATGTCGGTCTCCAACTGGGGCGGCGGATCGGCGCGTGTGGACGCGGCGAAGGCCGCGAGCAGGACGGCGAGCGGCAGGAGGCGGACTCGGGCGTCCGCGCGAGGAGTCTCGTTCTGGCAAAGAGTGGTTTTCTTCATGGCTGATTCTCCCTGATTCCTCAGTTGGACACGCCGCGCTGAACCTCAAACCGCCCGGGTCGAAGTCCGGCCCGCGAGAGCAGGTCGTCGGACGGATCGAATCGGAACGGAGACCGCGCGCCCAGCAGGAGGAGCGCGGGAGGCAGCGAGGGCGCCACCGAGAGGCTGCCGATGGTGAAGCGGATGCTGTCCTGCGGGTCGGTGAGGGCGTAGCGCTGCGCCGTCACGTTCAGCCAGGCCTTGCCGTCCTTCACTGTGTTCGTCGTGCCCCATGCCTCGGCTGTGAGCGGGGTCTTGAACTTGACGTTGGTGACGCAGGTGGAGTTGTCGCCGTAGTAGATGCAGAGATTGAAGTTCGAGTAGATCCCCGAGGCCGGATCGTCCATCCAGAAGTCGAATCCTGTCGCAGGCGCGTTGCCCGGCAGACTGAAATCGAGGGCCTTGTAAGAGGAATGGGCCTCCGGGTCCGTGCCGGCAAAACCGGACTTTGCACCGGCCATGATCCGCCCGTCGCCGCGCAGCAGGATCGCGATCGAATCCAGGGCGTTGTAGGTGGTCGAGGGCTGGGCCGAGAACCCGAAGCGGAGATAGCCGGCCGCGACGGTTCGTACGGTGCCCGTCGCCGGACCGTTTCCGGCGAGATACTCGATGTTCACGCCTCTCACCTGGATGCCAACGTTGCGGTCGAACATGTCGAAATACTTCAGGTCACCCGTGGTGCGGCTCATCACGGACAGGGTCGGCCATCCGCCGAACGGCGTCCCGTCACTCGTGCCGTGCGGACCGACGGTGAAGACCCAGTTGCCTCCGGACTCGACGAGGCTGCCCGAGGCGTACTGTCCAAGCGAATTCCAGAATGAGGTGAGGATGTCGCTATCGGCTTGCGCGCCGTTGTTGAAGGCGTCGTCGAACGGCAGTGCCACGAAACTCTGCGCCCGCCCGGACGGAATGCCGGAAAGAACGCCCAAGACAACCGCGGCCTTCATCGCCGCAAGCCCTGCCGCACAGGTCCACCGTCGAGATCCTTGCATCGCTCCTACTCCTTTCGCCGGGCCGAGAGCCCGGCTTCAAGACTGCACGATGGGGGTACCGTAGATCCGGGCGCCCGATACAGTCAATCGGAAAAGCGAGTCTAATTCACTCTAAAATCAACCCTTGCAACTATAGCAAGCAAAACTACTCTCAACTGCCGAC
>CAYXFW010000164.1:0-6530 GCA_964464305.1 uncultured Verrucomicrobiota bacterium | reverse complement strand
CGAGCCGATGTCGCTCCCGCGCCGTAGTCCGGCAAGTCACTTGATCATCCATGTCGACACGGTTACGCTCCCGCCAGTGAGGCGGTCGCGCCCCAATCCGGTCCGTCCTGACGAGATCATGGAATCAAGTTGCACGGAATTGGGCTGCGCGAAGAAGAAGATGAAAGCACCACCTGAAACACCCGGCAGACCGTATGCGGCACGAGAACTTAAAAGTATGGGCGTCGTGATGGTGCTGATGGGACTGCTGGTCGCCGTCTACTTTCATTCGGTGTACCACTACGGATCCGCCGCCCAGATGGTAAATACCAAATGGGGCACAGAGCCAATGTCTGCAATCCCGCCGAAAAGCCCGATAAATTTGGTGATGGGCGCCACAGGCGTCGGGCTGGGCGTCGTGGGCCTGATTCTAGTGGCGAAGGGGATGAGGAGAAAGGACCACATTCGTTAATCCAGCGGAGGGATGGAGACATGGCAACAGTGGCCAAGGCGTTGCTGCGGGATGGATTCGGATCCGTGGTTGGGTGCGATTTGGACGGGATAACAGGATTTTCGCGATGGGCAGGGAGGGCGCGCATCCTGTCCATCCTGCGATCCTGTCCTTGCCCAGTCCTTGCCTTCCCCTGAAACCTGAAACCCGACACCTTCCTCCCTACCGCGCTGCGGCGCCGAAGGCGGAGGCGGGGGAGCCGGGGGCGGGGCGGTAGTCACGGGCGGCGGCGTCGAGGAACTGCGGATCGGCAAAGACGGAGTGGATGTCGAATCCGCGCGCGCGGAGGAATGCGGCGGTGTCGGCGGCGGCGACGCGGTTCGTGCCCCAGAGGAGACCCTCGCCGCCGGGTTGGAACCAGAGGTTGCGGTCCATCGCCAGCGCCGGGGTCCAGTCGCGGCCGTGCAGGCGGACGAGGCTGTCGACGGACCGCGCAAAGATGTTCCCGCGGATCGCGAATTCCGAGGTCTGCGCGGGGTTGCTGTAGAACATCAGGTGCCGGCCGTTGCGGTCCGGCCGCTGGGCGTGGCCCCAGCCGGCGCCGGCGTCGACGCAGGTGTTGTGCTCGAAGACAATGTTCCGCGTCACGCTGGCCGCATCGCGGTTCCAGTATTCGAAGGAATACTCGGCGTTCCAGATGACGTTGCGGCGGTAGACGAGGTTCTCCTGCCGGTTCGTGCCGCTGCCCTGGTTGGTCAGCGCGGCGTCGTAGATCTCCCCGATGCGGCAGTCCTCGACGAGGCAGTCGCGCGCGTTGGACCAGAACTCGATGCCGTTGCCGAAACGGACGGGCTTGCCCCCGGGCCGGGTGAACTGGTGGCCGCCACCGATGAAGACAATGTCGCATCGGCGCACCGTGATGCCGCGGGTCGAGGCGCCACCGATGCCGTGCGCGGCGCCATAGGCGAGGGACAGGTCCTCGTAGGTCACGAAGGAGCATTTGCCCTGGTTGACGATGTGCCGGTTGAGCGCCAGCTCGATCGAGCGGTGCGCCCGCGCCGGGTTGGACGGACAGCGCAGCAGCACGGACTGTGTCGGGGCATCGTAGACGTAGTCGTTCTCCGCGGTCAGGGCGTCGGCGGACCACTTCTTGATGCCCGTCGCGGCGCCGTCGTCGAAGATGATGTTGCCGACATCGACGTCAAGAAGGGCGTCGCGGTCGGGACGGACCTCGACGAATTCGACGTCGGCGAGTTCCAGCGTGCTGCCCGGGGCCATGAGGCTGCCGAGGAAGAAGGTCACGCGCGCGGCCGGGTCGTCGATCTTCACGCGGAACACGCGGGCGCAGGCGGTCCAGTTCGTCCCCGGTTCGACGGCGACGGTCCCCTGTGTGGCGCGCGCCGTCCAGGGGCGGTCCTTCGACATCAGCGCCATGGAGAACGGCTGCACCGCGCCCGTCGCGCGGGCACGGAACGAAAGCCGGTATTGGCGGCCGACCGAGACCGGGACCCCGACGGCGGAGAGCTGCAGATGATTGTATGCGGCGCCCGGGGTTGTGCAGACGATGGAAAGCGGGTGGGGGGATTGCACCGCCTTCGCGCCCGCCTCGCGATGAAGGGACCATCGCGCGGCGGGCAACTTGACGGGCGTTCCGGCCGTTGCGTACCGGACCGGCGCGGTGCGCCAGAGGCCGGGGCCCGCGGATTCCCAGTCCTCCGGACGGTTCAGGGCCACGGAACCCAGGAGCCGAGGCTTCGGGCCGTCACCGTAGGCGGCGTAGACAATCGCCGCGTCCGCGGCGCCGCTGCGGGGGACGAGCTGGCCGCGCCAGGTTCCGCCGCGACGGAAGAGAACACGGTCGCCCGGACGGAGGTCTGCGAGCTTGACGCGTTCGAGGGTCCGCCACGCGGAGGCCGGCGCGGTTCCGGCGCGCGCATCGTCGCCGCTCGCGTCATCGACGTGGAACGTACGCGGTCCCTCCGCCCCCTGCGCCAGGCAGGCGACGGCGATTCCGGCGGCGATCCATGCAGTCCGTGGGGTCATGAGGTCCTCTCCGCTGTCCGGGCCGGCCCCGGCGCAGCGCCCGGGACTCTATCCGCCCCCGCCCCCGCGGTCACGCCGGGATACACGTCCGGGCTGGCGTGCGGCGCGGGTTCGTGTAGGCTGGGTGCGTGAAGGTCGAACCCGGGGAGACGAATCCTGTGTCCGTTCCGGCCGAGTCGTTGCCCGACCGGGCCGGCTGGCGGGAGGTGGCGCGCGTGGTCCTGCTGTCCCGCGCGCTGGACGAGTTCGAAATGCGCGAGCTCTACGAGACCAAGCGCATCACCTACCAGTTTTCCGCAAGGGGTCACGAGCTGGCCCAGGCGCTGGTGGGGCGGCTGTTGACCGGACCGATGGACGCCGCGACGGTCTACTACCGGAGCCGGCCGTTCCTGTATGCCCTCGGGCTCGATCCGGAGGATGCGTTGGCGGCCATGCTGGGCCGCAGCGGGTCGTTCTCCGACGGCCGCGACGTGGGGGCGGTCTACAATCTGCCGCGCCGCGGCGGACCGACGGTGCTGCCGATGGCCGGCGACGTCGGCGCGCAGTTCACGCCCGCGGCCGGCTGGTGCCAGGCGCTGCGCTACCGCGCCGAGCGGCTGGGCGACGCCGCGGCGGCGGGCTGCATCGGCGTTGCGCACGCCGGCGAGGGCGCGGCGGCGACGGGCGGGTTCTGGTCCGCGCTGACGATGACCACGACGCTGCGCCTGCCCATGCTCTTCTTCATCGAAGACAACGGCTATGCAATCTCGGTTCCCGGCCGCTTGCAGACGCCCGGCGGGAACCTGGCGGACAATCTCCGGTCGTTTCAGGGGCTGCGAATTGTCGAGGCCGACGGGTGCGATCCCGCGGCGGCCGCGGCCGCCGCGGCCCGGGCGGTGGCGCACGTGCGCGTCTGGGGCGGGGGACCGTGCCTGCTGCGCATGTCCGTGCCGCGCCTGTGCGGGCATTCGGGGCAGGACAACCAGCAGTACCGGCCGCCCGGGGAACTCGAGGTCGAGATGTCCCGCGATCCCGTCGCGCGGCTGCGCGCGTTCTGCGTGCCCGGCATCCTGAGCGGGGCGGAGTGGGATGCGCTGGCCGCGGCGCAGGCGGACGCGGTGCGCGATGCGTTCGCGCGGGCGGAGGCGCGGCCCGATCCGGACCCGGAGCGCGTGCGGCGCCATCTCTTCCAGGAATCGACCGAACTCGGCGCGCCGATCCCGGCCGTCCGCGGCGGGCTGCTGCCCGGGGGTGGCGTCGCGGATGCGCCGGCGGGGACGGAGCCGGAGGCCGTGCGTACGACGATGCTCGCGGCGATCCGGCGGACGCTCGAGTCGGAACTCGACGCGGACCCGCGCGTGCTGGTGTTCGGCGAGGACGTCGGCCGCAAGGGCGGCGTACACGGCGTCACGGCGGGCCTGCAGGAGCGGTTCGGCGAGGACCGGGTCTTCGACACGAGCCTCTCCGAGGAGGGCATCGTCGGCCGCGCCGCCGGCATGGCGGCAGCCGGGCTGATGCCGGTCGCCGAGATCCAGTTCCGTAAATATGCGGACGCTGCGCAGGAGCAGCTGCACAATGCGGGGACCGTCCGCTGGCGTACGGCCAACCGGTGCGCCTCGCCGATGGTTGTCCGGATCCCGGTCGGGTTTTCGCGGCAGACCGACCCGTGGCACAGCGTGAGCGCCGAGGCCGCGTTCGTCCGCATGCCCGGGTGGCGCGTGGCGTTCCCGTCGCAGGCCGACGACGCCGCGGGCCTGCTCCGCGCGGCGATCCGCGGCCACGACCCGGTCTTCTTCCTCGAGCACCGCGCGCTGCTCGACGGGGTCGGGGCGCGCAGGCCGTATCCCGGCGACGGCCACCTCGTGCCCTTCGGCCGCGCCCGGACGGTCCGCGAGGGCCGCCGGCTGACGGTGGTCACCTGGGGCGCGATGGTCGAGCGGAGCGTGCTTGCGGCCGCGGAGGCGGAGGTGGATGCGGAGATCCTCGACTTGCGGACGCTGGCGCCGTGGGACGAGGAGGCGGTCCTCGACTCGGTCGGCCGCACCCACCGGTGCATGATCGTACACGAGGATTCGATCGCGGCCGGGTTCGGGGCGGAGATCGCGTCCGTCGTGGCGGAGCGGGCGTTTGCCTCCCTCGATGCGCCGGTCGCGCGCGTGGCATCCGAGCCGGTGCCCGTACCGTACCACCCGGCGCTGGTCGAGGCCGTGATCCCCGGTATTTCGCGCATCGCGCGGCGGATGCGCGAGCTTTCGGTCTTTTGATGGAGGGCGAGCCATGACGGTCGATGTGGTCCTGCGCGAGACGCTGGAACGGAGCGGCGAATCCGTGGTCGGCGCCTGGTTTGCGGCGGTCGGCGAGCCGGTCGAGGCCGATGCGCCCCTCCTCGAGATCAGCACGGGCAAGACCGTGATCGAGATCGCCGCGCCGGCCTCCGGCGTGCTCGTCGAGCAGATCCGGGCGGCCGGCGATCCGGTGCGCGAGGGCGAACTGCTCGGCCGCATCGCGTCCGGGGAGGCGTCGTCGTCCGCTCCCGCCGCGGTCGCGGCGGCGCGGCCGGGCGGCGCGGCGGCGCCGGCGGCCTCGGACGCCGGCTGGCTCAGTCCGGCCGTGCGGCGTCTCGTCCGCGAGCACGGGATCGATCCCGCCCGCGTGACCGGCACCGGCGTCGGGGGGCGGGTCACGGCAGAGGACATCGAGCGCCACCTGGCCGCCCACGGCGAAGTGACGTCCATGGCGCAGTTGTCCCCGCTGCCCGGCGTCCGCCGGATCCCCCATTCGCCGCTGCGCCGCGCCATCGCGCGGAACCTGGTCGAGAGCGTGCAGCGCGCGCCGCATGCGACCGCGGTCTACGAGGCGGATCTCACGGCGGTCTCCGCCCACCGCGCGCGGCACAAGGCGGCGTGGGAGGCGGAGGGTGTGCGTCTGAGTTACACACCCTATTTTCTGCGGGCGGCGGTCCTGGCGCGCGAGGTCGTGCCGGAGATCAACAGCCGGTGGAGCGACGACAGCCTCGACGTCTACGAGGACATGAACATCGGGCTCGCGGTCGAGGTGCCCTCGGGCATCCTGGTGCCGGTGGTCCGGGGCGCCCAGCGTCTCGATCTTCGCGCGCTCGCCGAAGCAGCGACCGCGCTCACCGCGCGCGCCCGCAGCGGACGCTTCGCGCCGAACGAGACCGACGGCGGAACCTTCACAGTCACCAACCACGGCATGGGTGGAAGCCTGCTCGCGACGCCGATCCTGGTCCTTCCGCAATGCGCCATCCTCGGCATCGGGAAAATCCAGCGCCGGCCGGTGGTCGTCGATGCGCCCGAGGGCGCGCGCCTCGAAATCCGGCCGATGGTCTACCTCACCCTCACCATCGACCACCGCGCCCTCGACGGCATGCAGTCCAGCCGCTTCTTGACCGCCATGATCCGCACCCTCGAAACGTGGGCGGAGTAGGGCAGGACAGGACAAGGATGAGGGATGAAGGATGAGGGCTGAGTTCTTCCAAGGGTTGGAAGGGCAGCCGATGCCGCCGTCCGAACCTTGGACAGCGCTCGGCTCAAGATCCCGCGGCGCCACCGTTTCTATGTCCTCATGCCCCCCCCATTTGGTGCCCGACCAATTCGGTCGGCGGATTCGGTCTTGCTGGTCGTAATCGTAATCTTGATCGTAATCGTAATCGGGACGGAGGATTACGATTAGGATTACGATTACGATTGCCGGAAGATGGGGACATGGAAACAGTGGCGGAGGCTCTGCCGCCGGGCGGAGTCTCAGCATGGCGGTTGAGCAGCAGGCTGGGCGGAAGGGTTTGGCAATGCACGAAGACGCGCGGAGATTCTCTTCTTCCACGGGTTGGAAGAGCGGCCGATGCCGCCGTCCGAACCTTGGACAGCGCCCGGCTCAGGATCCCACGGCGCCACCGATTCTATGTTCCTGTGCCCAGACCGGGCGTTTGCAGGACCATGGGGCGATATCAGATGGGGCGCGGATCTCCTGGATGTCCGGGCTGCTCGTCACGATCGTGGCGCATATCGGCCTCGCTCCCTCATCAGTGATCGCAGCATCGCCGCAAATTCAGATTACG
>CAYXFW010000163.1:1949-6544 GCA_964464305.1 uncultured Verrucomicrobiota bacterium | reverse complement strand
TGTCCGGACAGGCCCGCTGAATGTTCAGACCCAACCCAAAGTCCGCGACGGGGATCGACGCCAAGCTTCAGGACATCGATCGCAAGTTGCGCGAGGTCAGGAAGGCGATGAAGGATGCATCGCGGGGACGGCCCGTGATCGTTCCCCCACCCGCCGCCGCGCCCCGACTCGCCCGGCCGGATTGGGGTGGCCCGCGCCCGCCCGAACCCGCGGCCGTTGAGCCGTCCGGAACGCCTCCCGAAGCGGATGTACCCGCGCCGCCGCGGGAAGTTCCCGTGGAGCCGGAAGCCCGGTGGACGCCCCCCCCGCCCCGCGCCGACGTCCCATCGGCGCCGCCGAGGCCGGTCCGCCCCCCCCCCGGCGGACGTCCGCCCCGCGGATCCGGCGAGGACAAGCAGCGGTTCGCAAGCTATTTCAGCGGCAGCTTCATCGGCGCGCGCCCCCTGCGCGAGGAACGCCGCGTCCAGCGAAACCGGGCGATCGTGATGATGTTGGTGGTCGCCGTCGCCGCGTACGTCGTGTACGAACTCGTCAGCCACTGATCCTCCGCCCAATCCGGTTGACTTTGCCGTTCGCCGCAGGCAGAGTCGCGTTTTTGCGCCCCGGAACCATGAGGGTCCGGCCGGAGGCAATCGAAAGGATGACCATGAAGTCGATGATTCGCTGGACAGCGGGGATCGCAGCCGTGGGCGCGAGCATGTTCGTGGCCGGATCCGCCACCGCCGCCCCGGGAGGTCTTGTGGTTCCTGACAATATGTTCGCCCAGCCCGCCGCCCCCGTCGCCCCGGGCACGGTCGTCGCCACCGTCGAAGGCAAGGATCTGACCCAGGGACAGGTCGACGAAGTGGTGGAGCGCGCCCTGACCGCGAACCGCGGACGCATCCCCCCGGAGCGGATGGCCGAAGCCCGGCTTCAGATCGGCCAGAAGGCCCGCGAGGAAATGATCGTCCAGATGATTCTCGAACACGAGGCGGACGCCCAGAAGATCGAGGTGAAGCCCGAGGACGTTGAGAAGGCGCGGGCGAGCATTCCCCTCCCCCCCGGCCAGACGCTCCAGCAGGCCCTGGCGGCCCAGAACCTTTCGCAGGCCCGTCTGGACCAGGATCTGACGCGGGCGCTGCGGATCAAGGCGCTGATGGACAAGGTTCTTCCGAAGACCGAGATCACGGACGCCGCAGCCCGCGAATTCTACGACGGCAATCCGACGAGCTTCCGCGTGCCCGAGCAGGTTACGGCTCGCCACATCCTCATCCAGGTTCCGGCCGATGCCGCCGACTCCGTCAAGGCGGAGAAGCGGGCCAAGGCCGAGGACATCCGCAAACAGTTGGTGGCCGGCGGCGACTTTGCCGCACTGGCCAAGCAGCACTCCGACGACCCGGGCAGCAAGGAAACCGGCGGTTCCTACACGTTCCCCCGCGGACAGATGGTGAAGCCGTTCGAGGAGGCCGCCTTCACGCAGAAGATCGACGAGATCAGCCCGCTCGTGGAGACCCAGTTCGGCTTCCACATCATCCAGACGACGAAACGCGAGGAAGCCCAGACCGTCGGGTTCGAAAAAGCGTCGGCACGGATCAAGACGATGCTCGCAGGCCGCGCCCAGGGACCGGCCATCCAGGAGTACATCCAGACACTCCGCGCGAAGACAAAGGTCGTGATCCCCGGCGGCGCGGTCAACTGATCCGGCCCCGCACCCGGGCCGGGCCTGTCACCCGCGGGCGGTTCGCCGCGCGCGGCGGTTGGCGAAGAGCATTCGCAAGAACCTCACTGTGTCGGTGAAGGGATTGATCTTGCTGGTCTCGTCCCCGTAGATCGTGCGGATCCGGACCGATCCGATCGGGATGCCCCGCGCCGCCACGTGCAGAAGAACCTCGGACTCCGCCGCGAAACGCTCGGTCCGCGTCTCGATGTGCGGAATAAGGTCGCACCGGAACAAACGGAACCCGCACTGGGTGTCCGGCACGTACTGGCCCATTTCCCGGCTGAGCAGCCAGCTCATCAGCCGGTTGGTTCCACGCCGGATCCACGGCATGCCCTCCGGACTCCACAAGCGGGTTCCGACGAGCACGGGGATCCCGGTGCGCTCGTACGCCTCGATGAACTTGGGGATCTCGGCGGCATCGTGCTGACCGTCCGCATCGATCGTCACGGCGGCCTCGAATCCGCGGGCCCGGGCCTCGCGGAAACCGGTCAGCAACGCGGCGCCCTTGCCTCGATTGGCCGGATGCCGCACTACGACCGCGCCCGCCGCCTCCGCGGCGGCGCCAGTGTTGTCGTCGGACCCATCGTCGACGACAATCACCGCGACCCCCTGCCCAAGGACGTCGGCAACGATCCTGCCAATGCGGGGCCCCTCGCGGTAGGCGGGGACAATGGCGCAGTACCTGCGCCGGTCAGGCGGTGGCGTCGGCGGATCTGCCGGCACGCTCATCGGGTCCCGCCTTTCCCGCGGAATCCGCCGGCTGCCAGAAATCGGTGAAGACGAACCATTGGTACGGATACTCCCCGATCACGTCTTCCATGGAGGATATCATCTCCCGCTGGAGTTCGTCCACCGTCCTGCCCGGCCCGGGCCGGATCGGGGCGTGGAACTTGAGGAGGAAGCGGTCGTCGACCTGGCGAATCATGAACACAGGCACGATCGGGGCGCCCGTCTTGTGCGCGAGGATCACCACCCCGAGCGGCATGCGCGCCGGCGCACCGAAAAACGTGCACGGATGGCCGCGCCCCGTGAAATCGCGGTCGGCGAGGAGCGACACCAGCCCGCCGGCCCGCAGCGCCCGCATCAGGCCGGGCACCGCGCGGCCCAGCGGCACGAGCCGGATCCCGCGGCGCATCCGCTGGTCGGTGAACATCCGGTCGATGTGCCGGATGCCGAAGGGACGGTAGACCGCGGTGACGGGATGGCCCATCCGGGCCATCATGAGCCCCCCCAGTTCCCAGTTCCCCACGTGGGCGGTCGCCAGGATCGCGCCGCGGCCCCCGGCGAGGGTGTCGGTCAGGTACTCCATGTGCTCGACGCCGACCTTCCCCTCGATCTCCTGGCAGAACGAATCCGAGTAGCGGAAGAAGTCGACCAGGTACTTGCCGAAGTACTGGTAGGTCTTTCGCACCATGCCCCGCGCCGAGCCCCGGGCGGCATGAACGCCGCGGTGAGCCAGGATCCGGGCGTGGTTGGCCGCCACACCCGCGCGCCCGGCCCGGTCGAAACCATGGAAGAGATCGGCCACACGGAGCCCGAGCCAGTAGCAAAAGCCCAGGGGCAGATGGCGGCTCAGAAACGCCGCCGCGCCGTACATTGCATATTCGAACATCCGTCCCGCCTCCACCGCGCCATGGTCCGGCGCGCCCCAGCCGCGGCCGGAGTTTGTCGGGAAGCCTGCGGCCTGTCAATTTCGGACGAGAATCAGCACAAGAGCCGCCAGGCCGATCCGGTACCAGGCGAAGGCGTCCAGCGTGTGATGGCCAAGGAAGCGGACCAGCAGGCGGATCGAGAGCCACCCGAAGACGAACGACGTGGCGAACCCGGTTGCGAAGAACGGAATCCACTGGACCGAGAGCGAAGACATCCCCTTGAGCAGCGCATAGACCGAGGCCAATCCCAGCAAGGGCACGGCGGCGAAGAAGGAGTACTCCGTCGCCGTTCGACGGTCGATCCCCAGAAACATCCCCCCGAGGATCGTCGACGCGGATCGCGACATGCCCGGCCACAGCGCCAGGCACTGGAAGCAGCCGATCCCGAGCGCATCCTTCCATGTGAGCGAGTCCACCCCCGTCTTGTGCGGATCGGGATGTCCGCGCCGCTCGGCCAGCAGCATCCAGACGGCACCCACCGCGAGACCGATGGCCACCGTGCGCGGGGTGAAGAGGTGCGCCTCGATGAAGGCATGGCACAGCAGCCCCGCCAGGGCGGCCGGCAGGGTCGTCAGCGCCAACAGCAGCAGACCGCGCACACCGGTGAAGCCGGCGCCGTCCCCGTGGCGAAAAAAGCCGGCGAACCGGCCGGGATACGCAACGATGACAGCCAGGATCGCGCCGGCCTGGATGAAGATGTCGAACGAACCCTGCACCTCCGCCGGCACCCCCAGCCACCGGCCGGCGAGGATCAGGTGGCCCGTGGACGAGACGGGGACGTACTCGGTCAGGCCCTCCACGACCCCCATCGCGGCGGCAGTCACCAGATTGGTCACAGGGCTCCCTTCCGATCGGCCGTCGCCGCGCACCGGAGCGCTTGCCTGCCGCGACCATCGGTCGCGGCTACAGAAGAGGCCTGCAGGCATGGACTGTCCGCTGCATCCGCGTGCGCGGGACGCGGCATCTCGAGGACCTGACCGTCGGCCAGCAGGCGGGCGCGCAACTTCGCATAGTCGACATCCTGCACGGCCTGCCCGGCGTCGATCGCCAACGAAGCCGCCGTGGCCGCGCTCTGGCCGAGGATCATGAACACCGGTTCCATGCGGATCGAGCCGTACGCGATGTGTGAACTCCCCACGCAGACCGGAACAAGCAGGTTGGCGCACTCGCCGCGCTTCGGGACCAGCGAACCGTAGGAAATCGTGTAGGGCTTGAGGCCGACGCCGATGTCGCCCTCGTTCTGC
>CAYXFW010000163.1:0-1939 GCA_964464305.1 uncultured Verrucomicrobiota bacterium | reverse complement strand
ATCGCGTAGGATCCCATGCCGACGGACCGCGGCACCCCTCGCTTCCCGAGAAGGTGCTGATCGGTCATCACAAACTCGCCGGTCATGCGGCGCGCCTCGCGGATGTACAGTTGGTGCGGCCAGTTTCCGTTGTCGGCGAACTCGTCCTTCGGCAGACCCCACGCGCTCATCCGCACGCGGACGTCCTCCGGCACGCGCGGGTCGTTGGCGAGGAAGTACATCAGTCCCTTCTGGTAAGTCTCGTGTTCGCGGACGATCTCTCGCCGGCGGTCGTAGTCCGCCTCCGGATAGTCGTGGTTCATTCCGATGTTGTCGAAACTGAAGGGACCGTGGTTGTTCGTGTCCGTCTTCTTGTTCGGAATCGGGTCGAACTTGTCGAAAACCTCGCGCCAGCCCGTCGCCAGCACCCGGAGGACCAACTCGTACTGCCGCGCGTCGTAGCCCTCGGGCCTGGCGAACGGGATCCGGTTCTCCGGGTGGTCGGTCAGGCACATGCGGAAGCAATAGGCCTGCATCCCCCGGTCGCCGGTGCCGTTTTCGCCCGGCGGCGTCCTCGCGATCCGCGGCAGGAGTCCGCTCGACGGGTCCCCGGGCCTCACGTAGGGGTCGACGGCCGCATTGAAGTGGTGCCCGTGCTGGTGGACGCCCTTCTGGACGCCGTTCCACTGCTCGCCGTGGACCGAGTTCGCCTCGCGCCCGACATGGTAGCCCACACCCGCCGCGGCCATCAGGTCGCCCTCGTAGGTCGCGTCGATGAACATCTTCCCCGTGTAGACGTTGCCGCCCAGCATCCGGGCCGAAACGATCCGGCCGCCCTCCGTGCGCACCCCGGTCTTGCGGTCGAGCCACTCGTCGCGGAAGACGGGGATCTTGAAGTCCGCGACGAACTCCTCGAACACCGCCTCCGCCACGTGGGGCTCGAAGATCCACATCGTCCGCTGGGCCCCGTCGATGGCGGCCGTCCCCTGCCCTTTGTTTCCGTAGGCCTCCCGTTTCTGCCAGCGCCACGTCGCCTCGCGGTCGTACCGCTTCCAGACGCGGTGGTAGAACTCGCGCGACAGTCCGCCGATCACGGCCTTGTTGCCGGTGTCGGTCCAGCCGAGCCCGCCCGAGGAGAGCCCGCCGAGGTGCCGGTCGGGACACACCAGAATCGCGGTCCGCCCCATCTTCACGGCCTGCACCGCCGCGATGACCCCGGCCGACGTGCCGCCGTAGACGATCACATCCGCCCCGCGCGTCTCCGCCGCCCCGGCCCGCGCCGCGGCCCACGCCACCGCCAACCCCATCCCGAGAAATCGATTCATCACCCCATCCCACTCTCCCCGGCCCCGCCGGTCCGCCCAGTATCGACGCCCCCGCCAGCCCTGTCGAGTCCGGGGACATGGACCAAATCCTCGCCTAACAACGTTTGGAAACCCACGAATGTTGCTTCGAGAGGCTTCCGCACGGCCGCGACGGAGCGCGGCCCTCCAAAGCCATTCTCTCGTGAGTCTCGATGCCAGTTCTCCAACCCTTGGACACCTGCAGCCGGAGGTTTCCAAGGCTTGGAAGCCTGATCGGATCCCCGTCGCCGCCCCCTCCGACGGCCGGACACAGTAACGCGAATGACGCTTGCAACACCCTACCCGCCGGGTGTAGACGGGGGCAAATGCGAAGTTTCTCCGTTCAATGTCCGCCAAGATGAGGGCGGGGACACAGTACATGGATGCCATGACGGACGACGACGTCCAGAAGTGGATCGCTCGCGCCGACGGCCTTCTTCGGGATTATGCCACAGCGCCAACCGACCATGGTGGCATACCTGTGCCCGACGATCTCGCGGCTTTGAAGATTCTGAGAGTTGACGTGAAACCACCCGACTATGTTGGATTCGTGTGGCTGGGGGGGCTCGACCACACCGAACTCGTCATTCGCAGGGCGCCGCTCGGCACGTACACCG
>CAYXFW010000162.1:0-6608 GCA_964464305.1 uncultured Verrucomicrobiota bacterium | reverse complement strand
TATCTCTACCGACACATCAAACCCATGTCAATGGTCGGATCGTGTTGAATGCGTCTGTAATCTGCCGCCCAGCACTGCCCACTCTTGGACGCGGCGCACATCCCCTGCTCTCTTCCGCGCACGGACGTCTCAGGGGTCGAGTGCGTGGCTGGGAAGGAGAGGCGGTCGCGTAACGTCGCCAGGCAATCGCCGCCCCGTCCAACTTCGCCGCGCCGTCAATCACATTGCGGGAATCCGCCGGTGGCGGGGCGGCTGTGGGCCGTGCCGGGGCGGGGTTCTGCGAACTCCTGTGGGTTGGGCGATCTTGCCAGGGCCGGCGCGAATCTCGACAGTCTTGACGGCGGGTGGGCGGCGAGACAGTCGAGACAGTCAAGACTGGGCGCGGAGGTCCCCTCCTCCCACGTCTGTCGAAATCTCCGTCCGAGGAGATTCAGGACCACCCATGGGGTCTCGGCACCTACGGATTGGAAAACCGTCGCGGGCCGATTCGAGCCCGTTTCTGACCTCTGTAAATGGCAACGTTAACGATGGCTCGGCCATCCGTGAATCGGGGGCGATTACCTTCCCCGTTTGCTTCACCGCCCGCGTCGCGACCGGCGGTTGCAGAAGGTTGCGACAACCGCTGTTTATGCGGTTGTCCTGCATATTCAGGGCATCTGCGTAGATTCCTAAACCGTAGGTCGGAGGTTCGATCCCTCTCCGGGGTGCCATCCAGAATCAAAGAAACGTCGTCCCTTCACGCCGGAATTTGAATTTCGCCATTCCATTCCATCTTTCAGGTTTCATCCCTCATCCTTCATCCCCTCCCCATCCCTCAAATCCTGTGATCCGGTCTCTCCTTCCTCCTCCTCTTCCTCTTGCTCCTCTTACTCTTTGCGCCTTCCCGTGACCCAAATCCGTCCGTGACACTCCCCGCTCAGATGGCGTAGATGACGCTATTGACATAGCAGAACAAACCATTTAGAGCTGCCGCCGAAAGGAATCCGCCATGAAACCGACCTCGCTCAAGACCAACCCCCAGCCGTCAACTGGATCCCCGAAAACGGTTGTCGATGGCTTCTCCATGAATCGGCGGAACTTCCTGGCAAGAAGTCTGGGGGCCGCCGTGGCAGGCGCCGCGGTTGACGGAGCGCTCATCGCGGCGGAGCCGTCCGGACAATCCGCGCAAGCCAGCGGTGCGGGCCACATCCCCCTGCACCCGCGCGACATCAAACTATGCGTGAAACCGGTGATGACGAGTCTTATTCATTCCTCGGAATGGCAGGGGCCGTGCCGCTGGACTTCGGTGAAGCCGGAGGTCGAGAAGGCCACTGTGGAGAAATCCTTCGCCAGTTGGTCCGCTCAGCTCAAATCGAAAGGCCTCGGCCTGCCGGAGGACGTGCGGTTGCTGGAGCCGGCGCACGTGATCTTCGACGAGAGCTGGGCGCTGAAACCCGACCAGGTCGCCAACCTCGCGGCCGACAGCGGCGAGACGGATGTGTTTTTCATCATGCCGAGCGGCAACGCCCGCGCGTCCTACGAAATCGGCAACATGTTTGCCAAACCGATCCTGTTCGACCGCAATAGTTGCCGCACAGCCAGCATCGCCGGCTATACGCTGGCCAAGGGAAATGAGGTCTTTGTGCCGGGTGAGGACATGGATCTCCCCAAGCTGATCACGTTGTTGCGG
Source organism: uncultured Verrucomicrobiota bacterium (assembly GCA_964464305.1). Lineage (GTDB taxonomy): Bacteria > Verrucomicrobiota > Kiritimatiellia > PWTM01 > PWTM01 > VGWF01. The sequence goes on along the minus strand of CAYXFW010000162.1, from coordinate 4,939 downwards.
GCCAGGAAGGTGTTTCGCCAGACGACAGTGCTCTATCCCACCAACGGCGTGCCGTCGTTCTCGCCGGACACAGTCTGGGATTTTGAGGAACTCCGGAAGCGACTCGGCGTCTCCGTGAAGACCATCCCCTATAGGGAGATGTCCGATGAGATGGACCGGCTCCTCGGCGAGCGGAACGAACAAGCCATGCGGGACGCCGCAGAACTGGTCCGCAAAGCGGACAAGACGTTTCTTGAAGAGCCTTTGGTGGTCCGCAGCATGCTGTTCGACAGGTGCACCCGGAACCTCATGGCCCGCCACGGGTGCAATGCGTTCACGATCGATTGCTTCGAGTTCTGCCCCAGTCTGCTGCCGCAAAAATGGTTGGTGGTGCCCTGCCTGCAACACGCGTTGTTCGGCAACGAGGGCATCGCCTCGGCGTGCGAAGCGGATTTCGGCATCCTTCTGGCCATGCGGCTGCTGATGAGCGTCTCCAACAAGTCGTGTCACCAGGGCAACGCAGACCCGAGGCCCGGCGGGTGTTTCAGGATCAACCACAGCGCCCCGAGCATGAAGATGAACGGTCTGAACCAGCCCGACCTGCCCTATCAATTGGGCCGCTTCTGCCAGCAGGGCTGGGGGACGAAGGTCGTCGTTGACTTCATGAACAACGCGGAAAAGACGGTCACCGTGGCCCGCATGGACCCCACAGCCACAAAACTCCTGGTGGTTAAAGGAACACTGGTCGGCTCCAGCGGTTGGGGCCAGGATCTTCTGGGGTGTTCGGTGGAGGCGGTCATCCAACCTCCCGCAGGCCGCGCCGACGAGTTCATGAGACGACGGCTGGTCTATGGCAACCATCTCCCGTGGGTTTACGGCGACTACACGAAGGAACTCAAGACTCTCGGCGAAATGCTCAAGCTGGAGGTGGAAGTGATCAGCTGAGTGTTGCGAGCTTGCCCAATCCGTATGAAGCCCTATGGTTATCGGTCGGCACTCACGCTGCTCATTTTCAGCCTCGGTTGGGGGCCTCTTTTCACCCTCAACACGACGGCTGCTCAAGAGGCCGCGGTGTCGTCGACGCCACTTTCGCCCACGGCCTTGGCCATCTCGACGGATGGCCGGACACTTTATCTCGCCTGCGCCACCGCCAATCGCATCGCCGTCTTCGATACCGCCACGGCAAGCATCGTGCGGACCCTTCCCGTTCCCCTGAGCCCGACGGGCCTCATCCTGACCCGGGACGATGCCCGGCTGGTGGTTTCTGGCGGTGGCGACAAAGGTGCGGTTTGGATCGTCGAGGTTGCCTCGGGCCAGGTGGCGCAGACCCTGCGGACCGGGCACACCCCCATGGGCCCGGTACTGACCCTGGATGAGCGCAGCGTGATCGTCTGTTATCGCTTTAACAACTGCATTGGGATTATCGATTTGGCCTCAGGCAAAGAATCGGCTCGTATTCCGGTGGCTCGCGAACCGGTGGCCGCGGCCCTAACCCGGGATGGCGCCCATCTCCTGGTGGCCAACCACCTGCAACATGGCCGCGCTGACGCCGACCTCGTTGCTGCGGGCGTGAGTGTCGTTGACCTCGCTCAGGGTCGCGTGGTCAAGGAGTTGGCGTTGCCCAACGGCAGCTCGCAGTTGCGGGATATTCGGATCTCGCCCGATGGGCGATGGGCTTGTGTGACTCACTTGCTTTCCCGGTATCAAATGCCCACCACGCAGCTGGAGCGGGGCTGGATGAACGGTAACGCCATAAGCTTGATTGATCTGGCCGAAATGCGGGTCCTCAACACGATGCTGCTCGACTCGGTCGATCGCGGCGCCGCCAATCCTTGGGGGGCCGCGTGGTCGGCCGACAACCGCACCCTCTGCGTGACCCATGCCGGCACTCACGAGTTAAGCGTTGTGGATGTTCCGTTGTTGATCCAAAGACTTCGGCAATTGCCGGCCGAGGCGCCGGTTCGCGCGCCTTATAGCTCGATGAGTGTCTCCCGCACAGTCGCCGACGTGCCCGCAGACCTGGCCTTTTTCGCCGGCATCGGCCAGCGGATTCCGCTCAAAGGCGTGGGCCCGCGCTCGCTGGTCGTGAAGGGAACCCGGGTCTATGTGGCCGGATATTTCTCCGACTCACTGGATTTGGTCGAACTCGCGGCTCAACCCATAAAAGCCATGTCGATTCCCTTGCAGAAGGAACAACCGCCGAGCGTTGTCCGTCGCGGCGAATCTCTATTCAACGACGCCACCCTGTGTTTCCAAGGCTGGCAAAGTTGCGCCAGTTGCCATTCCGCGGATGCGAGAGTCGATGGTTTCAATTGGGACCTTCTTAACGATGGCATTGGCAATTCGAAGAACTCCAAGAGCCTGCTGCTTTCCCACCGGACGCCGCCGGCCATGAGCGTGGGCGTGCGGGAAACGGCCGAAGACGCGGTGCGCGCCGGGCTTCGCCATATCTTGTTCACGGTGCAGCCCGAGGATGTGTCGATGGCGCTGGATGAGTACCTGAAAAGCCTGAAGCCCATTCCCAGCCCATTTTTGGTCAGAGGCCGGCTTTCACCCAGCGCCCGGCGCGGCAAAGCGTTGTTCCTTAAGGCTGACACAGGCTGTGCCTCCTGCCATCCGCCAGGTTTGTTCACCGACCTGAGCCCCCACGACGTTGGCACACGGGGTCAATTCGATCGTCCAGGCGATCAGTTTGATACGGCCACCCTGATTGAAATCTGGCGGACGGCGCCCTATCTCCATGATGGGTCGGCGGTGACACTGCGCGAACTCTTCACCGTCCGGAACTCGCAGGATCTGCACGGCCGCACCTCGTCCCTGACACCGGATCAGATCGACGACCTGGTTGCTTATCTGCTTTCGTTATAAGGCCCCAAGACAGAGCCATCCAAGAGTTGGAAGATCAGCAGACGCCATTGTCCGAACCTTGGATGGCAATCGGCTTCCCAAGGAGCGACACAGCGACCCGGCGCGTGCGTGACCCCATTCACCGGCGCCGGTATTACTTACCCATGCCTCTCTCTACGACACTGCTTCGCCGTTCCCACGCCCCCACGGCCTCGAGACATCATCGCGCCGACGCGGCGGGTTCTCTCTTTCGCTCTGCCTCGCCGCTGGTGGGCGGGGCGCTTGTCCGACGAACCTCATTCGTGCCGCGAGCAGGATGATGTCCACTTCCCGATGCCGGGCGTCTTCCCAAGTCCTCTAGAAGGGAGTCACGCATTAGGCGTCGATTCACATGATTCGTCGTTTCGGAAAGATCAAGATGCATGGGAGGCAATCGAGTCCAATCTCGGACACAGTCGTATTCACAAAGCACCTCCTCAATGACAGAACGAATGGCCGTCACATCGGTATTCTTGTATCGGGGAGAATCATCCTCTTCCTTCGCAGTCCCCCACGGCGGCTGGGGGCGCAGCCTCTCGATATAATCCTCCACCATAAAGTACTGCTTGGTGACACGACCTGTAGCTGGGTCACATACAAGAAAGTCGAAGAGTCTCCCCGTAAGCGCGACAAAATCACCTTCCGGGGGCCGCCACTTGTACATGCCCGCCTCCACGGTCGCGAGAATTCGGCTCACCCGATTGCTGTCAAGTACGGCCGACTCTACGACGAACACGGTGTTGGTGTTGTCGTCCCAAAGGCTGGGACCTCTCGCAGTGCCACAAAGGATGATCTCGCCTGCGCAGCAAATACCGGTCGCAAGGATCCCAGCGCCGGCGAGGATCAGCAACTCCCGCTTCATTCTCTGACGTCCGAACATTTGACTGTTCCTTTCGTCGCTGCGGTCATGTTCCACCACTGCCTGCAAGTCTATCTCCAGCCTCCAGGCTCCGCCACAGTCCACCATTCGCCGAGCGCGAGCCCTTCATAGAGACCTTCGCTCCAGTCTTCCCAAAACAGTTCGCCTCCCGATTCATCGTACGCTCGATCGAAACTCGCGAGTTTGGTGGTCGACGTCAAATGGGTTGCCCGGTCGACGGTAAGAACCCACATGCTCCCGTCGCAGCCCTTGGCCATCAGCCGAGCGAAGTTCTCCAGAAGATATCTCTCCTCTTGGGCGGCACTACTCGGTATGGGGCCGACCAGACTCCCGAGCCGTTCTGCCAAGGCAACCCGAGCACCCGTCGAATAGGCCCGAAGCTGAAAGCGATGTCGGAGGAACATTACTTCGGGCGCGTCGTCGCGCCCAGGTGGGCAAAAGGCCCGCACGGTCACGATTCTGGGGATCGCCAAGAAAATCTCCCGGGTCTCGGCGAGACAGGCGGGCAGTGCGCCCTCTGTGATGCACTCGTCCCGAAGAACGACTTCCACACAGTCCAGCGTGGATCTCGAGGCGCTGCGGTCAAGTGATGTACAAGACTGCCCTGCCGTTAAGAGGGAAATCGCCAGCCCGGCGGTGCGAACGGTCCTGACGACTGATTTGCTCATAGTGGGGGTGGCCGATTGGGGAAATGGCTTCCGCGACCGATATCCGCCGCATCGACAGCGCCGTCGCCACGCGCCGCTGCGCCTAGCGTCCTGCCCCCACCCCTGACGTAGAAGCCCACGGGCGAAGGCTACGTCTGGCCGGAGACCGGATCAAGGCGGAACGGCCAGCCCCAGATCCTCGCCCAGGCCGGGTGCGCGCGAATGGGACCGTCGCAAGGTACGCATGGATACGGCCGCGACGGAGCGCGGCCCTCCAGGTCGGATCCCATAGAGATACGAGAGGACGAACCTGGAGGGCGCCTGCTCCGCCGTGCCCTGCGAAGCGTCCTCGCGAAGCAGGGTCGGCGCCGTGCGGGAGACCCTCGAAGCAACTTTCGTTCTTGATTTCTCAAGCTCAGCCGAGGATTCGGGGCCAGCGCTGCCGGATCTGCCCCTGCTCTCTTCGAGCCCTGCGAACTCTTCCACGGTACGCAACGACATCGCGGCGGGCCCGGCGCAGGTTGGGCGGCCGGGGGATGGTTTCTTC
>CAYXFW010000161.1:0-6631 GCA_964464305.1 uncultured Verrucomicrobiota bacterium | reverse complement strand
CGTCGACGTACATCACCAGGTTGCTGCCGTCGTAGGTCACGATCACGTCGTGCCACGACTTCGGATCGAGCGACGACGCCGTGACGGCGGCCTGCCCCGCGAGGCCGCGGACGCCCTCGGCGCCGAATTCGAAGCCGAGGCGGTCGCCGTTCACGAAGAGGTTGTAGACGACGCGGTCGTGGCCGCCGTGCTTACAGAAGAGTTCGCCGGGGTTCCACCGGCCGGACGGATTCCGGAGACGAAGCAGCATCGACATCGCGCCGCCCTTGAGGTTGAGCCGCCCGCTGCCGCCCTGCCCCGCGTCGAACCAGCCGCCGTCGATCTCCGCCGCCTTCCCGTCGCCCCCGCGCGCGAGCGAAGCCTCGCGGTCGGGACCGGACAGCCCGAGGCCTGCCTTCGCCCCGTTCTTCGCGGCGAGCGGGCTCTGCCCGTCCGCCGACGCCAGGTCCCCGAAATGCCACACTGCGACGGCATCCTTGAAAACCGCCCCCGGCTCGGCCGCAGCGGCCGCAAAGGCCATCGCGCCCGCAAGGGCACCCGCGACAAAACCCCCGCGCAATCCAGTCATGATGGTCTCCCCGTCACCCCGGCGACACGGCCTCCCCGCAGGCATGCGGCACGGCCCAAGATTCGGACAACATCGCCGGCCACCGTTCCAACCCTTGGAAGATTCCATTCCCGCTTTCGTGTAATGCAACGCATTGCATAAAATACTGTTGCAGCGAAGTGATATCAAATCCGTTCCTCGGCAGCGCGCCGGCCTCTGTTTCTATGTCCCCATCATCCAGATTTTTGTCGCTGGAGGCGAACGGCCGGGTGACTTTCCGGCGGTGACCGGCAAAGTCCACCGGCTTGTTGGCAAATATCATCTGAACGGCTCTTGGAGAAATGCATCCCTGAACTCGACATACTGATCCCTCAATACAGGCACGTACTCCTCGGCCCAGATCAGGGTTCCGTTTCGTCGTTTCGCCACGAAACCCCTCCGGGACCGGCGGTTTCGGACCGCCGTGGGGTAGTTGTCGATGCAACCGCCAAAGTGCGTGCAGTCTTCCTGGTGGGTCGCCGAGAAATCGACCGTGTGCGTTAGAACCGCGCCGAGGCGGTCCGCGAACTGATCGAACGAGGCACAATCTGGAACAAGGGTGGCGACACGTTGATCCGTGCAATCGAGAAGGCTGAGGAAGTAGTTGAACCCGTCATAATGGCGCCGGCGACGAAGTCGCCAGACTCTTTGCTTGGGAGTATTCGGCTCAGGAGTGTAACCTGGAGTCGCCCGCTGCACGTTGCTCTCAGATTCGCCCGCATCAAGCGCGAAGGAGGGTGCTATGCCCTGTGCAGCACAGCCCCTGAGGAATGACTCGGCACACTGGTGAATGTTGAAGAAAGCAATTCCGGCTTCCTGGACGGCCGATAGGAAGTAGAACTCGAACAGCACAGGGCCGATCTCTCTATTGAAGCGGTCGAAGTCCGCGCGAGTGAACCGCCCGCAACGGGGCGATTTCCCAACATGGTGATAGCGCGTGTTCAACCAGAGGTCGATGACATCCGAAACCGACAGAGGGTGATCCTTGAACCATGGGAGCTGGCGCAAAGCCGACCGGTCACCATTGAACACCAGCGAATCGAGGAACCATCTGAAATCAGGAACGTGCCGCTTTAGTATCTTGGACACCTTCGCATACTGACATGGTTCGTTCTGGTGCCACATCCTGCGGAAGGGGACCAACATTCCCCGAAGTATGCTGGGGTCAGGGAACCTCCCTTGGATTTTCTCCGTGGGATCTCCCTCGCGCATCGAGATGCCCAACGCTCGGTACTCCTCCACGAAAAAGGGCGATGATCGCAGTTCGCGAACGGCTTCAACGAAGTGGGCGACGGCATCAACTTCGGTTTGTGTGGGCCTATCAGTCATCTCTCATTGCCAACGCCAGAGGTCACGGGATTCCGAACCCGCCGCGGCTGAGGATTACGGCGAACCTCATGTTAGGCCCTCTCTTTCTGCTTCATTGGTGCAAATGGCGTGTACGTTGGCGAAGCGTCAACGGCCCCCATTTGAATCAGGTAGATATTCTCGTCGTTCACAAGTCGAATCAAATGAGCATTGAGCAGGTTGAGTATCCTGGTGCGCCAATCACCGATGGCCTTCTCGTAGTACCCGTAGTCAATCTGTGATCCGTAGGGGTTGCCGGAATGCATGATCCCGCCGCATTTCTTGTACAGCTTGATGAGGTCGTCTTTCGTCAGGAAGTCCTGTTTGCGACCTACCCATGCCATCTTGACCCCAGGCCTTGCACTCGTTTGCTGGATGATCGGTTCTGGATAGAAGCCAGGGTTAACCCGTTCCATGTCTTTGACCACGTATTCGGCATTCCAGTATTTAGCAAACTTGTCGTATGCCTTGGAAAACGCATCCTTGTTTGCCACGAGGGATCCTAGCGCAATCAATTCCAGTATCTTCCGAAATTGCAGATAGATGGACTCGATCGTTGTAGCACGATAGAGAGCATGACTCGCGCCAAGCGCGAAGGCGTCAATGACTGCGGTCCGCCGCTTAACTTCTGCCATCAGGCCAATGTACTTCTGTACGGCTTCAGGGTTCATTCTCTTTGCCAACGTATATTCTACGACCAGTCGCTTTTTGCGGGTTTGCGACGGTTCATCACTGTTTTCCGATCCTGATGCGCTCACCTCTGGGGCGATGGTGCGCCGGTCCGTGGACGGGGGCAAGTGGATTCTCGATGAAAGTTCGTCGCGGCGCGCCAAGGAGTTAGGAACGGCCTCTGTTTCTATGTCCCCATCATCGCGGGAGCAGTTATGGGGCGGGGGGGAGGGGGCGGACGCCTTCGACCTTCATCGGGAGGCCGAGGAACTTGTCCTTCGAGGTGATGAAGAGGGTCTTGAAGTCGGGGCCGCCGAACACGACGTTGGAGGCGTAGACGCCGGGCGCGAGGATGCCGAGCGGAGATCCGTCGGGCGCGTGGACTTTGACTCCGACGGGGCCGCAGGCGACGTAGAGATTCCCGCGCGCGTCGAGCGTCAGGCCGTCGGGCCCCGCGCCGAGGTCGATCCACATCTTCTCGTTGGCCAGCCGTCCGGGCCCGGTCACATCGTACCGGTAGATGCACTTCCCGGCGTTGTCGGCGACGTAGAGCGTCCGTCCGTCCGGGGAGAGCAGGATCCCGTTGGGTTTCTTGCAGACGGTGGACACGCACGTCACGGCGCCGTCGGGCGAGACGTGGTAGACATCCTCCTTGCGCACCGGAGGCTGGCCGCGGTGGCGGTAGTTCGGATCGGTGAAGTAGAACCCGCCCTGCCGGTCGACGGCCAGGTCGTTCGGCTCGTTGAATTCGCGCGTCGTCCCCCCGCCGGCGAGAATGCGCCGCCGGCCGGACTTCACGTCGATCGCAACCACGCGGAAGGCGGCGCCCTCGCAGACCACGAGTTCGCCCTTCGCGTTGAACATCATCCCGTTCGCATCGAAGCTGTCGCCCGTGAACAGGGCCACCGGCTTGCCGGGGGTGTAGCGGTGGATCGCATTGGTCCTGCCGTCGGAGAAATAGACATTGCCCGCACCGTCCGCGGCCGGGCCTTCGCAGAATCCATAGCCGGTGCCGAGCACCGCCGGCTGCGCATCTGGCGCAACGAGGGCCTCGAGGCCCGCCCATGCCGTCGCCGCCTGAAGGAGGGCGACCGCCCCCGCCACCCCGAGCCGCATCCCTTTTTTCACGATCAGCCCGGAACCAGTCCGGCCTTGCGGCATTGCTCGGCGATCCAAGGATAGGTCTGCCCGATCCCGCGTTGCAGGTCGAACTGCGAACGCCAGCCGGTCGACTCGATGCGCCCGTTGCTGAAATTGCGCGACATCACGCCGACCGGGCCCGGGATGCTCTTGATGCGGATCTTCTTTCCCGCCGCGGCCGCGACCGCCTCCACGAGCTCGCGGACGTTGACATACTGCGGGCAGCCGATGTTGACCGCGTCCTCGAGCTCCGACTGCATGAGGCGGAAGATGCCGTCGACCATGTCGTCGACGTACGTGTACGACCGCACCGCCGTGCCGTCGCCCCAGATCTCGATCTCGCCGCCGTCGGGCGCGCAGGCGATCTTGCGGCACATCGCCGCCGGGGCCTTCTCGCGACCGCCGCGCCAGGTGCCTTCGGGGCCATAACAGTTCTGGAACCGCGCGATCCGGATGACGGTGCCGTACTTGCGGCCGAAGGCCATCGCCATGCGCTCGGCGTACAGCTTCTCCCACCCGTACTCGTTGTCCGGCTGCGCCGGGTACGCGCCGGCCTCGGTCATCTCCGGCTCCCCGATCTTCATGTTGCGATACACGCAGGCGGAGGAGGAGAAGAAGTAGCGCTTCACCCCGAGCGTCCCCGCCGCATGGGTCATGTGGACGTTGACCAGGGCGCTGTTGTGCATGATCTCGCACTCGGCCGAGTGGATGAAGCCCATGCCGCCCATGTCCGCGGCGAGCTGGTACACCTCGTCGACGACCTGGCCGTTGGCCAGCGTGACGGCCTTCGTGCAATTCTTGGCTTCGCGGAGGTCGAGCACGCGGAACTCGTCGGCGGAGCTCTTGGAAAACTCGGGGCGCTTGAGATCCACGCCGCGAACCCAGTAGCCCTCTTTCTTCAACCGCTTGGCGAGATGGTGCCCGATGAACCCGCCCGCGCCGCAAACCAATGCCGTCTTCATGCCGTCATCCGAATCGCATCCGCCATCCCCTCACCGGGACGGCCTCCGCGCCGTTCTATCGAAAACCCACCCGGATTTCAAACCGGAACGCCGGCGCCCCATCCTCGCCCAGACGTTTGGGGTGGCCTCGCGCACAAGCCTGGAGCACGCATGAACACGGCCGCGACGGACCCCGCTTCGCGAGGACGCTTCGCAGGGCGCGGCGCGGCCCTCCAAGAGGCCCACGAGAGAATGGCTCTGGACGGCCGCGCTCCGTCGCGGCCGTGCAGAAGCCTCTCGAAGCAACTCGAGTGGGTTGCCCAACGTCGGCAGGCGAGGAGTTGAGCCGGACGGGGCAGAACCGGCCGTCACCCGGCCCGGGGGCGGACCGGCGCATCCGCCCGCTGGCGGACCTCCCGGACCATGGCTCGCCAGTGCTTTGCCAGGAACGGCGGATTCCGCATGCTGTCGAGCGCGTAAGCCCGGTCGGCGCGGTCGAGATCGAGCACGGCCGTGATCATCTCCTCCTGGTGGAAGCCCGCCTCCGCCAGGGGGAGACCGTTGGGTTCGCGAATGAACGACGAGCCGCTGGAGGTCTGCTTTCCGTCGGGCGCCTCGCCGACGGTATTGGCCACGCAATGGAAGATCTTGCAGTTAGGGCCGACCGGCTGCTGGGCGCGTCCGGAGGTCCGCTTCCAGCAGACCGCCTCGATCTCGTCCGAACTGCACGAGGGGTGAAAGAGGATCTGCGCGCCGGCCATGGCGGGGATGCGGTAGAGCTCGGGATGCCGGCCGTCGCGGCAGATGACGAGCGTGCAGAGGATCCCGTCGATCTCGAACAGGGAGAGCTTGTCGCCGCCCCGGCAGTACTTCTTTTCGTCGAGGCCGGCCATGTGGACCTTGGCGTACTCGTGAACGATCCGTCCGGACGGCGCGATGACGTGGGCGAGATTGAGGAATCGATCGCCGGCCGGCTGAAGGGTGCCGGCAATGACCCAGATCGCATGCTTCTTCGCGGCCGCGCAGGTCGCCCTCAGCGCCGCCTTCACGCGGCCGGGATCCAGCCTGGCGACCGCCGGGAAGTAGTACCCGGTCAGATGGGCCTCCGGGAAAAGAACCACCCGGCTCCCGGCCGCCGCCGCGGCCCCGATGTAGTGCCGTGTCCGCTCCAGGTTGAACGCCAGCGGCCTGGCCCAATGCATTTGCACACACGAGACCTGCAGGGCTTTCGTCTTCATCGTTCCTCCGGACGGCCTTCGCGGCCGGGACGGACTGTAGCAGAGCCGGCCCGGCGGACCAGCCGTTCCTGGGAGGCATTCGGCGGTCCATTGACCCGGGCCGCGCCCCGTGATACCAGAAACCCGCGACGTGCGGAAAGGACGGGGGCCATGGCGCGGTTGTTTCTCGGTCTGGACTCGAGCACGCAAAGTCTGACGGCGGTGGTCGTCGATGCCGACACGCACCGGGCCGTCGCCCAGGTCTCGCTCAACTTCGACGCCACCCTCCCCGCCTACGGCACGCGCAACGGCGTGCTGCGCAGCGCCGACCCGACCGTCGTCCACGCCCCGCCTCTCCTGTGGGCCGAGGCGCTCGACGGCATGTTCACGCGGCTCTCCCGGGAGGGCGTCGACGTCGCCTCCATTCTCGCGATCGCCGTCTCCGGCCAGCAGCACGGCTCGGTCTACCTGAACGCGAACGCGCCCGTCGCGCTGGCCGGACTGGACGGTGCGCCCGACCTCGTCTCGGGCCTTGCCGGCATCTTCTCCCGCCCGACCTCGCCGGTCTGGATGGATTCCTCGACCTCGGTCGAATGCGCCGAAATCGCCGCCGCCCTCGGCGGCAACGACGTCCTCGCGCAGGCAACCGGCTCGGCCGCCTTCGAGCGGTTCACCGGACCGCAGATCCGGAAGTTCTTCAAGACCGAGCCGGCAGCCTACGCGAAGACCGC
>CAYXFW010000160.1:6083-6670 GCA_964464305.1 uncultured Verrucomicrobiota bacterium | reverse complement strand
GCCGTGACCGGCAAACGCGCCGTTCACGAGTACGCGGTACAACGTGGATCCCGTCGCGCGCAGCACGACCGGACCGGCCTCCGGTGGCACGATTTTCGCACGGAAGGCAACCAGAAGGTTCTTCTCCTTCGCGCGTCCCTCCGGCCAGACCGGCTTTGCGGACTGGAAGGCGGGCACCGGATCGGCCGCGAACGCGGCGGCGGCGAGCGCGACGGCAGAAAGTGCGAGAACGAAGCTCTTCATCGACAACCTCCCGTGCCTGCCGGCGCCACGGACCCGCCGTCCGACGTCCGGCACCGGAATCCGGTTGTACACCCTTCGGCGCGGCCCGACGAGTTCATCCCCGAGCCCGACGTCGGCGGGTCGGCTCCCTGCAGAGGGTGGCATCCGCCGCCGTTCCAACCTCCTTGGAGACGTCCTTCCCCTCTTTCACAAATCGTAACAACGTCCCTCCCTGCCTGTGGCGAGACAGCCATGCCGGCTCCGCCCGGCATCCTCGCCTCCGCCATTGCTTCTATGTCCCCATCCTCCTGGCGTGCGAGTTGTAAGTTGGAGCCGAGCGTTGGGAGATCCACTGCGATTGACTC
>CAYXFW010000160.1:0-6073 GCA_964464305.1 uncultured Verrucomicrobiota bacterium | reverse complement strand
GACTCTTGAGGACCCACTTGTCATTGACTTTGTGAAACTCGTACGCATCACCTTTGCCATCGAGAAAACCCCTCAGGGTTCCCGTCTGAACCTCGATACCGGTCTTCCTCACATCAATCGAGAGCACATGGTCCGCCTTCTTGGCGTCCAGCAGGGTGAGAATATCGCGCAAATCCGCCGTCGACACCCCTGAGTTCGGGAAGTGCTGGGGGTCGGACGGTCCGGCAGGAGACTGCGTATGGGTGTTCGCAAATGCAATCACCACAATTGTACTCACAAGGCCCGCTATGGACGTTATCGGTCGCATGCTATTCTCCAGGTCGAACGACGGCGGCCAGGGACGGCGAAGCCCTGCCCGAAACCGCGTGGTTCGCTGCCATTCTCTGCCTTCCATTGACCACGACCCGATCCTTCCAGTTCCACCATTTCAGCTTTTCCGGATCGTGCCGGGCCTGCGATGCGAAGTATACGGCGCAGCGGAATACGTACAGCATGCAGCGATCGACGTGCCGGCCCATCCTCTGATTCAATCGGTTGTAGAGAGCCTCCGGATCCTGTCCGCGAAGGTCCTCGACTCGTCGGATCCCAAGGAGTCTCAGGTCGTCGGCCGTGGCCCGTCCCACGCCCGGGATTGTCTGCAATTCATCTGCCAGGTTGTCAGCGATCCGTTTCATGTTGCCTCATCCCGGGATTGGAAGGATGGAAGGTCGGATTTCCCGAACCTTGGACACCCCTGCAAAGGATGCTGCGCCTGACGCCGGACGGGTTCAAGCGGTTTCGTGAGTGAAGTTCGGGGTGAAGCACCAAGGAGTTGTGAGGGCGGCGAGGACGGAGAAGGCTGAGGGATGAAACCTGAAAGACGGACCGCCGAGGCCGAAAGCACGAAATCCTAATTCCGAAATCCGAAACAAGCGCCAAACGGGGAAATGCGGGAAATCCCAAACTGGACGGCCGTTTCGTGCTTGCCGCCTGGGGTTTCGAATTTGTTTCGTGCTTCAGAATTCCGGTTTCGTGCTTTCTTCCCCAGATGCTGGAGAGGGCTGTCGTCCGGCTTGACCGGCATGCGTGCGGAGCCTATTCTCTCGCGCTCGCTTGCATCAGAAAGGACCACCCGTGAAGGTTGTCATCGAGGACGCCGGCCCCTGCCGGAAGAAGCTGCGAATCGAAGTTCCGGCCGCCGAGGTTGCGGTGGAATACGAACAGGTGCTGTCCGCCTTCGCGCGAAGCGCGAAGGTCTCGGGCTTCCGGCCCGGCCGCGCGCCGCGCGACATCGTCGCCCGCCGCTTCGGCAAGGACATCTCCGGCGAGCTGCGCGGCAGCCTGCTTCCCAAAAGTTACCATAAGGCGTTGGAAGAAAACAAGTTGGAAGCTATTTCGGTCGTGGATGTCGAGGAGCCGCCGACGGCGGGTCCGTTGCAGGATTTTGCCTTTTCGGTGACGATCGACGTCGCCCCGGATTTCGTGCTGCCGGAATACAAGGGCATTCCGGTCCACAAGGCCGAAGTGATTGTGACGGACGAGCAGGTGAAGGAGACGTTCGACGGTCTCCGCCGGCAGGCGGCGCGGTACGACGAGGTCAAGGACCGGGCCGTGCAGAGGGGCGATCTTGTCCAGGTCGATTTCACGGGCGCGCTCGAGGGCCGCCCGATCGAGGAACTGGGCGGCAAGACCAAGGGGCTCGGCAAGGGCGTAGACCACTGGGTCAGCGCGGATCCCGACGCCTTCCCGCCGGGCTTCGGCGAAGGGATGGAGGGGGCGGCAATCGGGGAAACCCGGGCGGTCCGCTCGACATTCCGCGAGAACTTCCCGGCACCCGAACTGGCCGGCAAGACGGCCGACTACTCGGTCACGATCAAGGCGATCCGTTCGCCCGTGCTGCCGGAGGTCGACGAGGAGTTCTGCAAGCGCTTCGGCGTCGCGACGGCGGAGGAACTGACCGCCAACGTCCGGGAGCAATTGGAGGCCGCGGCCCGCGAGCGCGACCGCGCGCGCCGTCGCGACGAGGCCATCGCCCACCTGCTGGCGCGCACGCCGATGGACCTGCCCGCTTCTCTCGTGCAGCAACAGACGGAGCGCAATGTCTACAACCTCGTGCGGTCGAGCATCCGCCAGGGCGCGGTGGAAAACCAGATCGTCGAGAACAAGTCCAAGATCTTCGAGAACGCCAGCCGCAGCGCGGCGGAGATGCTGAAGCTGCGCTACGTCCTTCACCGCATCGCGGATGCGGAGAAGGTCGAGGTTTCCGATGAAGACGTCCTGGCGGACATCCATCGCCAGGCCCGCCAGGCGGGCGTCGAGCCGGCCGGGCTGGTCCAGCGAATGAAGGACCAGGGCGCCTTTGACGACGTGCGCAGCGACCTCCGCGATACCAAGGCGCTCGAACTCGTCGTCGACCAGGCAACCGTACGGGAATGAGCAAGGAGGGCGGGATGGACACGCGATCGCAGATCCTGATTCCGATGGTGATCGAGCAGACGGGGCGCGGCGAACGCGCCTACGACATCTTCTCCCGGCTCCTGAAGGAGCGGATCATCTTCCTGGGCACGGCGATCACGGACGAGGTGAGCAACCTGGCGATCGCGCAGCTCCTCTTCCTCCAGAGCGAGGATGCGGAGAAGCCAGTCAGCCTCTACGTCAACTCGCCCGGCGGCTCGGTGACCGCGGGCCTGGCGATGTACGACACGATCCAGTTCCTCAAGTGCCCGGTGCAGACCTACTGCGTCGGCCAGGCGGCGAGCATGGGCGCGGTGCTGCTCGCGTGCGGCGCGCACGGCAAGCGGTTCGCGCTGCCCAACGCCCGCGTCATGATCCACCAGCCCTGGGGCGGCATGGAGGGGCAGGCATCGGACATCAGCATCCATGCGCGGGAGATTCTCCGCCTGCGCGACCGACTGAACGAGATCCTCGCCCACCACACGGGCAAGTCGGTGGAGGCGATCGCGAAGGACACCGACCGCGACTTTTTCATGTCCGCGGCGGAAGCGAAGGCGTACGGCCTCATCGACGAGGTCGTTCTCCCCCGCGAACGTCCCTGACGGAGGGTGACGGCATGGCGGGAAAACGCACGATCCGCTGTTCGTTCTGCGGCCGCGGCGAGGCCGAGGTCGCCCGCATGTTCGCCGGCCCCAGCGCGCACATCTGCGACAGCTGCGTCGGGGTCTGCCAGCAGATCCTGGCCCCGGAAGCGAAAGCCCCGAAGGCCGCGGCCGCGCGCCCGGCCCCGCCGCCGCTCTCGCCCCTGAACGTGCCCAAGCCGCGGGAGATCCACGAGCACCTCGACCGTTACGTGATCGGCCAGGAACGCGCCAAGCGGGTGCTCTCCGTCGCGGTCTACAACCACTACAAGCGCCTCCAGTCCCGGGAACGGCCCGGCGCGGGCGGAGACGCCTTCGCGGATGTGGAGATCGAGAAGAGCAACGTGCTGCTGCTCGGTCCGACCGGCTGCGGCAAGACGCTGCTGGCGCAGACGCTCGCCCGCATGCTGCAGGTTCCCTTCAGCATCTCCGACGCGACGACGCTGACCGAGGCGGGCTATGTCGGCGAGGACGTGGAGAACATCCTCCTGCGCCTCATCCAGGCGGCCGACGGCGACATCGCGCGGGCCGAACGCGGGATCGTCTACATCGACGAGATCGACAAGATCGGGCGCAAGACCGAAAACGTGTCCATCACGCGCGACGTGTCCGGCGAGGGCGTGCAGCAGGCGCTGCTGAAGATCATCGAGGGCACGGTCGCCAACGTCCCGCCGCAGGGGGGCCGCAAGCACCCGCAGCAGGAGTACCTGAAGATCGACACGCGCAACATCCTGTTCATCTGTGGCGGCGCGTTCGTGGGTCTCGAGGACATCATCCGCCGGCGCCTCGGCAAGGGCGCGCTGGGCTTCCATGACGACACGGCGGCCAAGCCGCGCGGCACGAAGCTGGAGGTCGAGCCCGAGGACCTGCGGCGGTACGGCATGATCCCCGAGTTCATCGGGCGGCTGCCGGTGGTGTCGATGCTCGACGCGCTGACGGCGGACGACCTTCTGCGCATCCTGACCGAACCGCGGAACGCGATGGTGCGGCAGTACCAGAAACTGATGGCGATGGAGGGCTTCGAACTCCGCTTCTCGGGCGCGGCCCTGCGCGAGCTCGCCCACCGGGCCGTCGCCAAGGGTACCGGGGCGCGCGGTCTCCGCACGATGCTCGAGGCGGTGATGCTGGACGTCATGTACGACGCGCCGGACCGCAGCGGGGGCGGCGTGTGCCGCGTAACCAAGGCCCTGGTGGCATCCCGGATCGACCGCAAGCCGCAGACCCGCACGCCGCTGCCCCACTGCGCATGACGCCCCGGTTCCTCGCGGCGGTCGCGGCCGGGCTCCTGGGAGCCTGCGGCGCGACGGGCGCGCGCGAGGTCGCCGTCACCCTCCTCCACACGACCGACCTTCACGGCCGCATCGTCAACGCAATTCCGTCGGGCGACGACCGTCCGGACGCGGGACTGCTGCGGATCGCGTCCCGCATCCGGACCCTCCGCGCGGAGTGCCCGGACGCTCTCTACGTCGACTGCGGCGACACGATCCAGGGCACCCCGGAGAGCCTGTGGACGCACGGGCGGATCATGATCGACGCACTGGCCGCGCTGCGGTGCGACGCATGGGTGCCGGGCAACCACGAGTTCGACTGGGGTCCCGACGTTTTCCGCGCCCTCGTTCAGGCCGCATCGTTCCCGGTGTTGGGCGCGAATCTGGCGGCGCGCGCCGGGGCGGAGTCGCCGCTGCCGACGGTACGGCCCTGGGTCCTGCGCGAGGCCGGCGGGGTGCGGATCGCCATCGTCGGTGCGACCCATCCGGCCATTCCCGGCTGGCTGCTGCCGGAATTTCTCGGCGACGTGGAGATCCGCGATGTGGCGGCCTCCATCCAGGAGGTTCTGCCGGATGTGCGCGCCGCGCGGCCGGACCTCCTCGTGCTCCTCGTCCATCTGAGCGCCCGCGGCGATCCCGACCTTGGCGTCCCGGGCGCGGAGACGCTCGCCGCGAGGTTTCCGGAATTCGATGTCATCCTCGGCGGCCACTCGCACGAGGCGGTGGCGGCGCGGTCGATCGGCGGAACGCTGTACGCCCAGGCGGGACGCCACGGCGCCTTCCTGGGACGCATCGATCTGCTCTACGACACGCTGCAGAGGAAAGTCCTCCGGAAGGCCGGCACGCTTCTGCCGATCGACGACTCGATCCCGGCGGACCCGGAACTCGCGCGTCGTCTCGGCCCGACGCTGGCCAAGGCGCACCGCGACCTCGACCGCGTCCGGACGGTGATCCAGGGTCCGCTCGACGCGTCCGGGGCGGCGCCCGGAGACGAGGCCTCCGCGCGCCTCCTGCGGGCCGCCATCGCCTCCGCAAGCGGCGCAGAGGTCGTGGTCCACGGGCGGCTGTCCGACCGCCTGCCTGCGGACGGGAACCTGACGGAGCGCGACCTGTGGCGGATTGTCCCCTACGAGAACCGGATCGGGCTCTGCCGCCTGACGGCTGGCGAGCTGAGGGAGATCCTGGAGGAGGCGCTGGCCCAGACCGGCGACCGGCCCGTGATGGGCATTTCCGGCCTCGTCTGCGAACTCGATCTTGCGGCGCCGCCGGGCCGGAGGGTGGTCCGGATCGCATTGCCGGATGGCAGCGCTCCGCACGCGCGGAAGCGGTTTCTCACGGCGTTCAACAGTCACACGCTGGCCTCGGGGGGCCGGCGTCATCCGGCGGTGCGACGTCTGGCGTTCCTCCCGGAAGCGGAGTTCACGCTGACGCCGATCGATACGCGCGACGCGTTGCGGCAGTGGCTGGGGAACCACAAGATCCTCGCGGCCAACGCGCTCGCGGCGCCCGGCTACCGCGGGATCACGAAGGCGGCGGAGCGCTGACCGGCGCCTCCCCGGTCGGCGGGCGAAGCGGCACAACCGGGAGGATGAGGGTGATCCGCGTTCCGCTCTCGCACGAATCCACCTGCAGGCGGCCGCCGTGGTCGAGCACGATGCGCCGCACGATCGGAAGTCCGAGCCCGAGTCCCTGCGCCTTCGTGGTGCCGAAGGGCGAGAAGATGCGGTCCCG
>CAYXFW010000159.1:3577-6672 GCA_964464305.1 uncultured Verrucomicrobiota bacterium | reverse complement strand
GCGGCTGTGTGGCGGGCGGCCCGGTACCATTCGCGCACCGTCTCGAGCCTTCGGGAGGCCTCCAGCGCATCCGGAACCGAGACGGCGTAGTCGGTGAGGACCTCGACCCGGTCCGGCCCCACGTTCATCAACGAATCCCCCGCCGCCCAGAGAAGCTCCCCGCCGTCGATCGTGGCCCGCAGGATCCCGACGTCCAGCGCCGACAGCAGCGGCGCGTGGCCCGCGAGGATCCCGATCGATCCGTCCGCGGCCCGGGCGGACAACTGGCCGATGGGGCCCTCGTACAGGACCTTGTCCGGCGTTCGAAGGATGAACTGGAACGTGCGCATGGCGGCGTCAGGCCCGCATGGTCCGGGCGGTTTCGAGCACCTGTTCGATGGATCCGGCCATATAGAACGCCTGCTCCGGCACGGCGTCGTGGCGGCCGGCGAGCACCTCGTCGAACGACCGGATGGTGTCGGCCAGCGGGACGTAGACGCCGGGGATGCCGACGAACTGCTCCGCGACGTGGAACGGTTGCGAGAGCAGCTTCTGCACCTTGCGGGCGCGGTGGACGGTGAGGCGGTCCTCCTCGGACAGCTCGTCCATGCCGAGAATCGCGATGATATCCTGGAGGTCCTTGTAGCGTTGGAGGATCTCGACGACCCCGCGCGCGACGCGGAAGTGTTCCGCGCCGACGATCTCGGGCGCGAGCATCGACGAGGAGGACGACAGGGGATCGACGGCCGGGTAGATGCCCTGTTCGACGATCGCGCGGGACAGCTCCGTCGTGGCGTCCAGGTGCGCAAAGGTCGTCGCGGGCGCCGGGTCGGTGTAGTCGTCGGCCGGCACGTAAATGGCCTGGATCGAAGTGATCGAGCCGGCGTGCGTGGACGTGATCCGCTCCTGCAACTCGCCCATGTCCGTGCCCAGCGTGGGCTGGTAGCCGACGGCCGAGGGAATGCGGCCGAGCACGGCGGACACCTCGGCGCCCGCCTGGGTGAAGCGGAAGATGTTGTCGATGAAGAGCAGCACGTCCTGCCGCATCTCGTCGCGGAAATACTCGGCCACCGTCAGCGCGGACAGCGCCACGCGCGCGCGGGCGCCGGGCGGTTCGTTCATCTGGCCGTAGATCATGGCCGTCTTGGCGAGCACGCCGGCCTGCTTCATCTCGTGGAAAAGGGCCGTGCCCTCGCGGGTGCGCTCGCCGACCCCGGCGAAGACCGAACAGCCGCCGTGCTCCTTGGCGATGTTGTGGATGAGTTCCTGGATCAGCACGGTCTTGCCCACGCCGGCGCCGCCGAAGAGGCCGACCTTTCCGCCCTTCTTGTACGGGGTCAGGAGGTCGATGACCTTGATGCCCGTGACGAGCGCGTCCTGGGCCGTGTTCTGCGCGCTCAGTTCGGGCGGCGGGCGGTGAATCGGCCAGCGTTCGGTGGCGGCCACCGGCCCGGCTCCGTCGATGGGATCTCCGAGCAGGTTCAGCACCCGGCCCAGCGTGCAGTTTCCGACCGGCATCGTGAGGCCGCGTCCGAGGGATTCGACCGGTTCGCCGCGGACCAGACCCTCGGTCGTGTTCATCGAGATCGTGCGGACCCGGTCGTCGCCGAGGTGCTGGGCCACCTCCAGGACGAGGTTGCCCGGCGTGTCGCCGAGCGAGCGATTCGTCGTCGTCAGGGCCGTGAAGATCGGCGGGAGACGTCCGGGTTCGAACTGGACGTCGACGACGGCGCCCATGACCTGGGTGACGCGTCCCCGCGTCGGGTTGCTGGAGGGGGCTGCGTTCATCCGGATCCTTTCAACGACTCCGCCCCGGCGACGATCTCGACGAGTTCACGCGTGATCGCGGCCTGGCGGGCGGTGTTTCGCAACAGCGTGGTGCGCGTGGCAAGCTTGTCGATGTTGTTCGTGGCGCCGTCCATCGCGACCATGCGCGAGCCGCATTCGCTCGCATGGCTGTGGCACATCGCCCGGTAAATCGTGAGGTGGATGGCCTTCGCCATCAGGCGCTCGGCGAGCGTCTGAGGGTCCGGTTCGAGCAGGACGGCAGGGCCGTCCGGCGCCGGGGCCTGCCCCCCGCCGAGCGCCGCAGGGTCGGCGGGGAGAAGGCGTTCGACGACGGCCTCGCACGTCATCGCGCTCTGGAACCGCGTGTAGGCGATGTGGATTTCCGAGTACATGCCGGCCTGGAAGAGGGCGCACAACTCGAGGCCGATGCGGAGGGCGTCGGCGAATTCGGGGCGGGACGCCAGGTCTTCGTGCAACCGGCGCACCTCGATCCTGTCCCGGAGCGCTGCGTGGGCCTTCCGCCCGACGAAGCTCGCGCGGATGTTGCGCCACCGGCCGCGGCCCGACTCGGCCCATGCGCCTGCCGCACGGACGATGTTGTTGTTGAAGGCCCCGCAAAGGCCGCGGTTGGCGCTGATCACGAGCAACAGCGCGTTGCCGCCATCGGCGCCGGGGTGCGCCAGCGTGCAGGGAAGGCCGGCGGCGGGGCCGAGATGCGCCGCCATGGTCCGCAGGTCGGCGAAAACGCGGTCCGCCTGGACCAGCGCGGTCTGGGCCCGGCGCAGGTGGCCGGCGGCGACCAGCTTCATGGTGCGCGTCACCCGGCGCATGCTGCGCAGGCTCTGCAGTTTCTTGCTGGATTCCCGGTAGCTCGGCATGGTCGTGATGATCCCGTCAGGCGCGGAACCGCTCGCCGAAGTCCTTCAGGGCCGCCTCGAGCAGTCCGCGGAGCGTTTCGTTCATCTCCGGCAGTTCGCGGAAGCGGCGGACGTAGTCGCCGTACCGTTCGTCGATCGCCGCGAAGAGGGCCTCCTCGTAGCGGCGGACCTGTGACGCCTCGAGGTTCGACAGGTAGCCGTTGGCGGCGGCGAAGAGGATCGCGACCTGCTTCTCCGGCGGAATGGGGGCGTTGGGGCCCTGCTTCATCACTTCCATGAGGCGCCGCCCGTCGGCGAGCTGCTTCAGTGTCGCCGCGTCAAGGTCCGATGAGAACTGCGCGAACACCGCGAGTTCGCGATACTGCGCGAGGTTGATCCGCAGCGGGCCGGCCGTCTTCTTCATCGCCTTCAACTGGGCGTCGCCGCCGACGCGGGACACCGAAATGCCCG
>CAYXFW010000159.1:2880-3567 GCA_964464305.1 uncultured Verrucomicrobiota bacterium | reverse complement strand
CAGCTCGCCCTTGATCTTGCCGGCAACCTTCTTCATCGCCTTGGTCTGCGCGGCCGAGCCGACGCGCGACACCGACAGACCGACGTTGATGGCCGGACGGACGCCCTGATAGAACAGGTCGGTCTCGAGGAAGATCTGGCCGTCGGTGATCGAGATCACGTTGGTCGGGATGTAGGCTGAGATGTCGTTGGCCTGCGTCTCGACGATCGGCAGGGCGGTCAGGCTTCCGCCGCCCCTGTCGGCGCTCATCTTCGCCGCGCGCTCGAGCAGGCGGCTGTGCAGGTAGAAGATGTCGCCCGGATACGCCTCGCGGCCCGGCGGGCGCCGCAGCAGCAGCGAGAGCTGGCGGTAGGACTGCGCCTGCTTGGTGAGGTCGTCGTAAATCACGAGCGCATGGCGGCCATTGTCGCGGTGGTGTTCGGCCATGGCGCAGCCCGCGAAGGGGGCCAGGAATTGCATGGGGGCGGGGTCGGCCGCGGTCGCGGCGACGATGGTGGTGTACTCCATCGCGCCGTGGCGCTTGAGCGTCTCGTGAATCTGGGCGACGGTCGACCGCTTCTGCCCGATCGCCACGTAGAAGCACAGGACGTCGCCGCCGCGCTGGTTCAGGATGGTGTCGATGACAATCGTCGTCTTGCCCGTCTTGCGGTCGCCGATGATCAGCTCGCGCTGCCCGCGGCCGACCGG
>CAYXFW010000159.1:0-2870 GCA_964464305.1 uncultured Verrucomicrobiota bacterium | reverse complement strand
TGGACGTTCTGCCGCTCCATGATGCCCGGAGCGCGGCACTCGATGGGCCGCCGCTCGGAGGCCTCGATCGCCGGTCCGCCGTCCAGCGGCCGGCCGAGCGCGTCGACGATGCGACCGCGCAGGCCGTCGCCGGCCGGGACGGCGGCAATGCGGCCGGTGCGGCGGACTTCGTCGCCCTCGCGAACGAGCCCGTCCTCGCCGAAGACGGCGATGCCGACGCTCTCCTCCTCGAGGTTCAGCGCGATGCCGGTGACGCCGCCGGAGAACTCAACCAGCTCGCCGGCCATGCATCCGCCGAGGCCGTGCGCGCGCGCGATGCCGTCGCCGTTGCTGATCACCGTGCCGACCTCGCTCACGTCGGCGGAGAGGTCGACGTTCTCCAACTGCCTCCGCAGGATGGCGGAGATCTCTTCCGGCTTCAGGAGTGTACTCATCGCAGGGAGCCCTTCATGGTGCGGCGGCAAGGCCGCGCCGGGCGCGGGCCAGCCGCGCCGCAACGGAAAAATCGTGGACGAGGTCGCCGATCCGGACGCGGAAGCCGGCGATCAATCCGGGGTTGACGGCCGTCGTCGTGCGGACGCCGGCACGGCCGATGGCCGCCCACCGTTCGATGCGCGCGACCGCCGGCGGGGGGAGGGGGACGGCGCTGGTCAGGCTCACCCGGACGATGCCGGCGCGGCGTTCGCGTTCGGCCCGGTAGGCGTCGGCGGCCAGCGGGAGCCACTGGGCCATGCGACGCAGGGCGATGCGGCGGACGAATTCGCGCGTCAGCGGATGGGCGCAGGCGTTCTCCAACGTTCCGGCCAGCTCGCGGCGCGAGAGCGGCGCGGCCGGGTTGTCGATCGCCTCCGCGAGCCCCGGGGCGGATGCAAAGAGTCCCGCGAGGCGGTCCAAATCCGTCCCGACCTCATCGCCGGCCCCGCGGGCCTCGGCGACCGAGCACAGGACGGCGGCGGGCCGCCGGATGGCGTCAGGCCGGGCCATGGCTCTCCATTTCGCGGATGGCGCGTTCGGTGAATGCGGCGCCCTCGGGACCAGCCGCGCGTTCCGTGAGGATCCGTTCGGCGAGGTCGGCCGCCAGCGCCGCGGCGTCGCCCCGAAGCGACTCGATCGCCTTCCGGCGGCTGTTCTCGATCTGAAGCGCCGCATCGTCGGCCAGCCGGCGGGCCTGTTCCCGCGCGTCGCGCTCGATCGACACGGTCATCGCCGCCGCCGCCTTCCGCGCCTCCTCCGCGATCCCCCGCGCTTTGGCGTCGGCCGCAGCCAGTATGGCCTTCTGCCTTTCGGCCGCGTGGTCGATCGACTGGCGGACCTTCTCGGCGTCTGCGACCGACTTCCGGATCACCGCCTCGCGCCGCTCCAAGGCGCGAAGCATGGGTTTCCATGCAATTCGATGGAGAAGGAATGCGGCGACGCCGAACGACAGCCAGGTCATGAGCACCATTGTGCTCGAGACATCCATCTCGCTGTGATGCGCTCCGGGCGCGGCCGCCGGATCGGCGGTCGCGATCATGGGGATCAGGCCATGCATGGTACGGCGGTGCCGCCTACACCTGCAGGAAGCAGATGACCATGCCGAACAAGGCCAGGCCTTCAATGAAGGCCGCGGCGATCAGCATCGTAACCTGAACCTTGGGGGCCGATTCCGGCTGACGGGCAATGCCGCTCACGGCCGCGGCGGCCACCATGCCCAAACCCACGGCGGCGCCGAGCGTAACGAGCCCCGCTCCGATGCTGGCCAATGCGATTTCTGCTGCCATGTCTGTCTCCTGTCCTAGTGCTGGGGATGATACGTCTGACCCATGAAGACGGCCGATAGAAGCGTGAAAATGTACGCCTGGAAGAGGCAAACGAAAAGCTCAAAGAAGAACATGGCGACCACGAGGGGTATGACCGGAAGCGCGTACGATCCGACGATCACGACCAGCCCGAGCAGGGAAAAAATCACGATGTGTCCCGCCATCATGTTGGCGAAGAGGCGGATCGTCAGGGCAAAGGTCTTGCTGAGAAGACTGATGAGTTCGATCGGAAGAAGGAGGGGTTTGATCAGCATGGGCGTGTCCCGCGGCACCAAGCCCCGGATGAACCCGACCGGACCGTGCCGGATCATGGCTCCGAACACCATGAAGCCGAACGTGATGAGAGCCAGGCCGGCCGTTACGTTGACATTGCCGGTGGCGGTGCTGAAGAGCGGAATGAGCCCGAGCAGGTTGAGGGTGGAGATGAAGAAGAAGAACGAGCACAACAGCGGGGTCATGCGCCGTCCATCCGCCGGTCCCAGCGAGGGGATGGCGATGTGGTCGCGAATGAAGGCGACGAGGGCTTCGAAAAGGTTGGCGAGGCCGGTGGGGACTTCACCTCTGCCCCGGCGGGCCAGCAGGGCGAGTCCGACGAGGACCGCGACGGCCGTCCACAGCATGACCGTGTCGGACCGGAATACGTCCAGGAAATCGAGATGCCGGAAGGGAAAATTCCACTGATCGAGATGCGTCGTCCGGTACATCACATGGTCGATGATGTACTTTCGAAGCGCCTCGCCCTTGTCTGCGGCGGCGGTGATGTTCGTGACCGAGTTCACAGAGAGAAATTCGGGGCAGTATAGCGTCTGGCGCGCCAAACTCAATCCGCGCCGGACTTGCAGCCCGGCATGGAATCGGCTACAGCGGGGCAGGCGGATGCGGCGCAGGGGATGCGGACGGTCCGTGCGGGGATGCAAGGTTATGACGCACTTGGAATTGCTGCAACGGCACCTGACCCGGAAGCAGGACTTCGACGTGGTCGACCACGGATACCCCTTCGTCACCATTTCGCGCGAGCCCGGCGCGGGCGGCCACACTCTGGGCCGCGAGATCATCCGGGAGGTGGACCGG
>CAYXFW010000158.1:0-6706 GCA_964464305.1 uncultured Verrucomicrobiota bacterium | reverse complement strand
GCCGCATTGACCAACCAGTTGACCTTGGACTTTGCCGATTTCCACGCGAAATGGCGCACGACCAATTGGGGCGCCCAGACAAACTGGGAAACGATGGTCGAGGAGTGCAATCGCATCGCGGACGTCTTTCTCCAGAGCCGCTGGACCTATCTCAATGCGGTGGCCGAGCTTCCGGCCAGCCAGCCGGCGTACGTCCCCCTGCTGATCCGCCGTCTCGATGTTTCGCCCGCCGGGGGCAACCAGGACCAGGAGTATATCGAGCTCGTCAACACCAACACCTTCGCGGTCGATATTTCCGAATGGTCGATCAGCAACGCCGTCACGTTTTCCTTCATCCCCGGCACGGTGATCCCGGCGGGAAGCAACCTGTTCGTGTCCGCCGGGCAGGCGGCGTTCCGCATGCGGTCGACAAGTCCGAAGAGCAACGAACTGGCCTTCGTCACGGGGCCCTACGAGGGGCACCTCTCGTCGTGGGGCGAGGCGGTGGAGCTTTGGAACGACACCGGGGTGAAGATCGCCGAAACGAACTACCCCTCCAATCCCTCCGCCTGGCAGCGTGATCTCCGTATCACCGAGATCATGTACGCCCCCAGCCCGCCGCCGAAGGGCGCCGCGCATGCGTCCGACTTTGAGTACGAGTGGATCGAACTGGCAAACCTGGGGACGAATGCTCTGGATCTGAACGGCGTCAGCCTGACCGCCGGGGTCTCGTTCCGGTTCACCAACAGCCTCGTGCTCCCCGCGGGCGGACGTGTGGCGGTCGTTCGCAATTGCGCCGCGTTCGTATCGCGGTACGACACCAACGGCATCGTGGTCGCCGGCGACTTCACCGACGTGTTGGACGATGCCGGCGATACGATCAAGTTGGACGATCCGAGCAACGAGACGATCCTCGAGTTCACCTACTCGGATGAATGGGACGCCCGGACCGACGGCGAGGGATGGGCTCTCGTTCAGACGAATCCCGCCGCGTCGCACATCTCGTGGGGAGGCAAGGCCAACTGGGCGGCGAATCCGATCTGGCAGGGCACGCCTGGCCGGGGCGAGCCGGAGTGGCCGCCGGAGACCATCGCGATCAACGAATGGCTGCCGCACAGCGACACGGCGCAGGACTGGGTCGAGTTTCACAACACGTCGACGCAGCCGGTCGACATTTCCGGGTGGTGGATCAGCGATTCGCTGGCCGTCCCACGCAAGTTTGTCATCCCCGCCGGCACGGTGTTGACAGGCGGCGCGTTTACCGTCTTCACGGAGGCGCAATTCAACAATGCCGGTCACCCCGGCTGCATCGTTCCCTTTGCCTTCAGCGAGCTTGGCGAGGAGGTTCACCTGACCGCGGCATCCAACGGCGCCGCCCTGACCTACCGGCACTCATTGGCCTTCGAGGCGGCGGATCGCGATGTCACCTTCGGCCGCCACACGCGGTCCGACGGCCGCGTGGTCTACCCCGCCATGGCGGCGCCGACCCCGGACCAAGCCAACAGCGCGCCGCACAACGGCCCCGCGGTCATCTCGGAGATCCTCTACCTTCCGTGCACGAACGGCATCGAGTTCGTCGAGATCTACGCCACGACATCGGGCATCGTCCGGTTGTACGACCCGGCGGCGCCGACCAACCTGTGGAAGCTGACCGGTGGGATCTCGTATGTCTTTCCGGCGAACAGCGCGCTGACCGGCGGGCAGTACGCGATCGTCTGCGGCGGCGACCCCGGCGCCTTCCGGGCTTCCAACGGCATTCCGGCCCACGTGCAGGTGTTCGGCCCGTTCGAAGGCGCCCTCGATGCCGCCGGCGAGCGCATCCGGCTGCGCAAGCCCGGTTCGCCGGAGGCCGACGGATTCGTGCCCTACGTTCTCGTCGAGGAGATCGAATACGACGACGATCCTCCCTGGCCGGCCGCGGGATGCGTTGGCGGGAGGTCCATCGAGCGAGTCAACCCGGCGTGGTTCGGCAACGACCCCGCCCACTGGCGCGCCGGCCTGCCCGCCGGGGCGCCCGGCGCGCCGCTGACAGGCGGCGATTCCGACGGCGATGGCATCCCGGACGAGTGGGAAATCGAGTGCTTCGGCGACATCGGGCCGCCGGGCCACGGGCCGGACCGGGACGGCAACGGCAGGCCGGACGGCGACCAGTTCATCGACGGCAGCGGCGTGAGCAACTCCGCCGGCGCGGTCGAGATCGCCGTCTCCAACGCCGTTCCGCCCCTCGTCACGTTCGTCACGCGACCCACGGCAGGCGCGGGTTACCAGGGGCGGACGCGGATGTACTCCTTTGAATGGACATCCTCCCTCGCGTCCAACGCGTGGAATTCCGTCCCGGGCTGCGACCGGATTCAAGGCTCCGGACAAACCGTGATGCACACCAACGAGCCTGCCGATCCGGTCCGGCTGTACCGGGTGCGAAGCTGGCTGGAGGATCCGCCCTGAGAGGAGACCATGAGCAAGAGAGCATTTGTACATTCCGCGGTTCTTCTGTCCGCCGCGATGACCGCCTTCGCCGTCGAGGCGCCGCTGCCCCGGATCCTCATCATCGGCGATTCGATCTCGATCGGTTACACGCCGCCGCTGGAGCGACTTCTGGCCGGACGGGCGGTCGTCGTGCACAACCCCGGCAATGCGGCTCACTCGCGCAACGGGGCCGCGCGTATCGAGGAATGGATCGGCACGTCGAAATGGGATGTGATCCATTTCAACCATGGGCTCCACGATCTCAAGTACGTCAACGACACGGGCAGTAACGCCGCTTCGCGCGCGGAGGGACACCGCCAGGTCGATCTCCCGGAATACGCGGCCAATCTGGAGAAGATCGTCCTTCGCATGAAAGCGACGGGGGCGCGGATCATGTTTGCCACGACGACCCCCTACCCCGACGGTTCGATGCCGGTCCGCATCGCGGCGGACTGCCCGCTCTACAACGATGCCGCCCGCGCCGTCATGAAGAAGCATGGCGTCGAAGTCAACGACCTCGGCGGATTTGCCGTTCCTCATCTCGCGCAGTGGCAACTGCCCATCAACGTCCATTTCAAGCCGGCGGGCTCGGACCAGCTGGCCATCGAGGTTGCACGCCGGATCTGGCAAGTGCTGGGTCGCGATCCGGCCGAACTGCCGGCGACCATGCCGGCCGCGAACAAGTAGATCCAGAAGCGGTTGCCGAAGGCGGCCCGCAGCGGTAAGGTGGCCTCCATGAGTTCGCACTTCGTGGGTCCGCTGGCAACGCATGTCCTTGTCGCCGTCGCGGTCGGTGCGGTCGGTTTAACCCCCTCCCCGGCGGCCGCCCAATCCACCGTCTCGAATCTGCTCGCGGCGTTCGACGTCGTCGATCGGGTGCAGTGCGATGTCCGCCGCGACACCGAAGCCGGCGCCCGGCGCGGCCGGATGCTGAGTCGGGTTTCGTTCGCCAAGCCGGACCGGCTTCATGTCGACAACATCTCGCCGCTGCCCCGCCGGATCGTCTGCGACGGGACCAACTTTTTCAGCTATGTCGAGGGCGACCCGACGGGGTTCTCGCGGCCGGTCGCGGAGTTGGACCCGGCCATGCTCTTCGGACTGCACGCCCTTCCGGGAACCCCGATGGAGCACCTGTTGCGCCTCCAAGGCCGCCCCGAGACGAACCTGCCGCCCGTCCCCGGTTTCACACGCCGCGTGAGGATTCTCGGACCGGCGCCCCAGGCTACGCTGGCCTTCGACGCCCAGGGGCGTCTGGCCCGGCTCGAAATCTACGACGACCCCAATTCGTCCCAACCGATGGCCGTTTGGGACTATGCGGGGTTCATCGAGCCGGCGCCCGGGGTCTGGATTCCGACCCTGCACAAGGCCGTCATGCGCATGAAAGGCGGGGGTGCGCGGGAGACCTCGCGATTCGAGAACTACCGCGTGGGGGCCACCCTCGATCCGTCCCTCTTCGACCCGGCCCGGCATTTTCGTGACGTCGTCTTCACGAACTCGTTCGACGCGATCTACAAATGACCAAAACTCTTCAAAACCTGGTTGCGCGATGGCGCGTCTCGGCGTACCTTCGCCGACGGAGCGGGACGCCTGCAAAACGCCCGCTGGATGAATGCTGGAATTCGTCGCTGCCGGGGGACGGCTGCGACGGGGAGGAAACGAACGGATGATGAAGAAACTGATGGTTGCACTGGTGGCGGCGACGCTGATCGCCGGAACCGTGTCCACGCCTGCGGCGAATCCGACGCGCGGCGGCGTCATGGGATTCATTGCGGGGTGCTGTTTCGGCGTCCGCGCGGGCGCCGCGTACAATGACGGCAAGGAAATCCACTGGCGCGAGTGGGTCATGCTCGTCCCGATCGTCGGCTTCGTCTGCTCCGTGTGGAACGGCATCGACGGCAACAACGGGATGCAGACCAAGGACTACGCGGCCAAGTACGGTGCGGCGTACTATTGAGAGGAAAACGAGCATGAAGAAATGGATGATCGTGATGGTGATGGCTGCGATGCTTGCCGGGACCGTGACGGCCCCGGCCGTCAATCCGCAACGCGGCGGCATCATGGGCTTCATTGCCGGGTGTTGCTTCGGCGTCCGCTCGGGCGCCGCGTATAACGACGGCAAGGAAATCCACTGGCGCGAGTGGGTGCAGTTGGTGCCGATCGCGAACATCGTGTTCGCTGTCTGGAACGGCATCGACGGAGCCAACGGGTGGACGTCGAAGGACTACGCCACGCAGTACGGCAACGCGTACTATTGATCCGGGCTCGATGCGAGGTATGACCCAGGCCCCGGCGCTCGTCGCCGGGGCCTTCGTCGTCCTGTGCGGCGCCGCGGCCGACGCCGCGGATCCGGCCGCGCTGGCGCGCCAGCTACTCGAAGACGGCGGCTGGGCCGAGTGCCGAAGGGAATGCGCCCGTGTCCGGATGACGCATCCGGGGCATCCCGCGCTGGCGGATATGGACGCGGCGGCCGCACGGAAGATGCAGGCGGCTCCGCCCGGTGCCACGCAGGGCTCGGCGGCGTCGGCGCCCGGACGGGCCATGGTCTGGATCTACCGCTCGATGGTCCGTCCGGCGATCGGCGCGCGATGTTCGCTCGACCCGAGCTGCTCGGAATATTTCCTCCAGTCCAGCCGGCGTCACGGCCTGCTGGGCTTCCCGATGATGGCCGACCGACTTGTGCGAGAGCCGTCCGAAGTCCGCGCCCATCCGGTCCCGGTTCCACCCGGCAGCGAGGTTCGCGTGCCCGACCCCGTCTCCGACCACGATTTCTGGATGCGTCCCCGATGCCGCGCGTCTGATCCGTGCCGAAAGCCGACGCCATGATCCGAAGCCGCCGAACCAACCACGGATTTCACGGATGACACGGATGAAACGCACGTCCCCTTTCCCGAACTTTCTCCCATCCGTGCCCTCGGTGTTATCCGTGGTGCTTCTGCTTCTTCTCAGCCCCCGGTGGGCCGCCGCCGATCCGTCGCCGGGACTCCAACTGGCCATCGACCTTGCGGACCGCGGGGACGCGGCGGCGGCGGCGGTTGAGTTCCGCCGCCTTGCCATAGACACCGGATCCCCGGCCGATCGCGGCGCCTACGAATGGGCCGCCGCGCGCGAGCACGCGCGATCGGGCCGCACGGATCTGTCCGAGCGAATGCTTGACCGCGCCGAGGATTCGGGCGCACCCAAGGCGCCGTGTCTGCTGCTTCGCGCCGAAAACGCGGCCGTGGAGGGCGACACGGCCGCCGCCGGGTTCTTCTGGTCGGGTTTCCGCGATGCCGCCGTCGACACCGGAGCCCGCGCGCTGGCCGCCCGCAAGCTGGCCGCGATTCATGTGGCCGCGGGCCGGCCCGACGAGGCCGACGCAGCCCTCCGCGCCTCCCCCCGCGACGAGACCGTGGCGCTGGCCGCCGTGGAGGCGTGGCGCGCCGCCCCGCGCAAGAGTCCGCGGATCGGGGGACTGCTCGGCATGATCCCCGGGCTCGGTTACGTCTACAGCGGCGAGTATGCCAATGCGGGGCGATCGCTCATCCTCAATGGGCTGTTTCTCGGCCTCATGGCTCTCGCGGCGGAAGACGAGAATTGGGGCGCCTTCGGGCTCGTCGGATTCTTCGAGCTCACATGGTACTCCGGAAGCATCTACGG
This sequence comes from uncultured Verrucomicrobiota bacterium, assembly GCA_964464305.1. Taxonomy (GTDB): domain Bacteria; phylum Verrucomicrobiota; class Kiritimatiellia; order PWTM01; family PWTM01; genus VGWF01. The sequence goes on along the minus strand of CAYXFW010000158.1, from coordinate 625 downwards.
CGGCGTAGATGCGGCCCACCGCTGGAACCGACGCCCGACGCTGGACGCAACCCGGGCGATCGAAGGCGACGCGCGGTGGGAGGCCGACTACCGGGAGCTTCCCGTGCTGAGCCTGCAATTCAGCTTCTAGTCCGCCTGCGTCGGGGACTTGCCGCCGCCGCGACCCGTCCTCGCTTCGCCCCCCCCGTGGCGAGCGGAACCGTCTTCGCGAGGACGCTACAGCGGGCCGATTCCCGTCCGATGGCGCTACGGCGGGGCGGAAGGCTCCTCGCCGACCATGTAGATCATCGGGATGCTGAGGACTGTCACGGCATACTTCACGGCGAGGTTCATGCCGAAGATCTGTCCGACCACAGTCCAGGGCAGCGAACCGGCGAAGGCGCCGAGGCAGAAGATGAGGTTGTCGACCGGCACGGACACACTGTTGCTGACCAGCACCCGTGCCCATGCGTGGCGGCGCGTCACGCGGGTCACAAACCAGTGGTACATCTCCGTGTCCGCCAGTTCGCTCATGACTTCCGCTGCGATCGACGCCAGGACAATCCGCCACACCGGCGCCAGAACGGCGGAGAATTCCCGAGCCAGGCCCCAGGACGCGTCTCCCGCGACCGAGGCCGCCCACTGG
>CAYXFW010000157.1:0-6723 GCA_964464305.1 uncultured Verrucomicrobiota bacterium | reverse complement strand
TTCCACCCCAGCCGCAGCCAACGTCGAGCACCCGCAGGCCGGGCCGGTCGAGCATGTTGCCGGGGAACTTCTGCGCGGACTGCCGGTCGAGGATGTAGCGGTATTCGTCTCCGATATCACGGCCGGATTCGTAGAACGTGCGCATCGGCGACCATGGCTGCTGCCGGAGGCCGGGTGTGCCCGAGTAGCCGAGATGGGTGAAGACGTCGTACGCGGGAAGGTAACGGGCGCCGAAGACGTGGATGCGCGTGAAGGGGGTTGCGTTGGCGAGGCGGACGACGATCTCGCCGACCGCAGGCTCGACCGCCGTGATCTGGAGCGGCGCCAGCCGCGGGATCTCCAGCGCGCGGCGGGGGGAGAGGACGAAGCCGTCGCGCGCCTCGCCGGCCGTGACACGCACCCGGATCTCGGTCTCTTCGGGCTTGAGGAAGAGCGAGTAGTCGCCCGCCGGAAGTCCGCGCAGCTCCAGAAACCCGCCGGCGGTCGCCAGCGCCCCGCGCCAGTCCTTCACGAAGGCGCCGCCGCGAACCTCCAGGAGAGAGGCCCCGGTCGCGGCGTCGGGCCCGCCGATCTCGGCGAGCGGCAGTCGGATCGTGTCGCCGGCGCGACCGTGGAGCGATTCCGGCCGCGAGCAGACACTGCGCGCGATGGGCCATGTGCGTTCCGTTCCGGCGGCGTCCCTGGCGCGGAACCAGGCGATGCCATCCAGCGCGCCGAGGGTCACGCGGCCCTGCGCGTCGGTCTTGAGCTCCGCGCGGATCTCCTCGCGGAACCAGCGGTGCTTGAAGGTCAGGACGACCGGCTCGCCGGGCTGCGGTTCGCCGTTCTTGCCGCGGAGGTCGACGAGGTAGCCCTCCGCCGTGCGGCCGGCATGGAAGTCGTGAACGGTGGCGGTCCGGTCGATGCCGTTGAGGCCGAAGGCGACACTGTCCGAGAGATCGTCCTTCCGGTTGCGGCTGACGTTCTGGATCTTCGCCTTGAGCGTCAGCGTCAGCCCCGTCGTCTGCTCCGGCACGAGGAATTCGACGGCGGTCTCGGCGTCCTCCCGCAGCGCGACGCCCGGGATCTCCTTTTCCGTCGCGATGCCCTGCAGGTTTTCGGCGCGGATGACCAGGCGGACTTCTTCGAGCAGTTTCAGGCTGACCGGTTGACCGTTGACCCGGAGCACCGGCCGCAGCAGCGCGAGAGCCTTCTCGCGGCGCAGCAGGGACTCCCGGTCGACATAGAGCCCGGCGTGGAGGTCGTAGGCCTCCGCCAGATGCTGGAAGCCGACGAGCGCGGCGAATCCGCCCTGCTGGACGACCAGCGTCTCGGCTTTCGGCGCGGTGCTGAACGGAACGGAGATGCGGCCGTCCTTGCCCGCCGTGAACTCGCGGCCGCCGAGCCAGAGGGTGGCGTCGGGCAGGCGCCGTCCGGCCTCGTCGAGCACGGTGAACGCATGGCCGGCGGCCGTCACGTCCTGCAAAACTCCGAGGCGGCCCTTCTGAACCAGCGCGCGGCTGCTCTTGCCGTTGCCGATCAACTCCACGACCCAGACGCCGCGACGATTCAACTCGGGGAACTCGAACGTGCGGGCGATGCGCCGCTCGGAAGTCTCCTTGTATTCGATCCGCTTCTCCCACGAGGCCACAAGTCCGTCGAGGCTGATGGCGAGGTTCAACGGGCGGCCCGTCTCCCGGTAGTAGTTGAGCGTGTTGATCTCGTAGATCTTCACGATCATCGAGGGCGCGTTCTTGACGAAGGCGGACAGTTTCACCGGGGTGTCCGCGGCGAAAACCTCGGTGTTCCCAGGCGCGAAGTCGATGTCGACCCGCTCCTTCAGGCGGCGGAAGTCCTCGGGCGTGAGGAGGGCGGCCCACTGCTGCGGATCGCCGACGCCGTTGACGATCTTCGATTCCGCGAAGACGCGCTTGAGGAAGTCGTCGCTGATCCACGGGCGGAACTCGTCGTAGTTCGCCGCGTCGCGAAGGAGGTCGAGCAGGATGCTCCGGATCAGCGACTCCTCGTTCACGATGGGCGGGAGGGGGGCGATGCGGAAGTCGCGGTCGAGCCGGGCGAGGTGGTCGGGCCGGGGCAGGGCGCGGCGGATCTCCTCGCGCAGGTAGGGCACGTTGCGGGGAAGCTGGATGTACTCGAGGAAACGCGCGCGATCGAGAACTCCGACCTTGCGATCGTGGCGGAGACGGTTGTAGAGCGTGTTGGCCTTGAGCGAATTGTGGGTTGGATCGAGTGTCTTCACGAACGCCCACACGCGGTCGTAGTAGGCCTCGCGAGCCGCGGCGTCGGTGTCGAGCTGGGCTTCGTCCTCCGGCGCGAGCCGGGCGAGATAGGCGCTGACGAAGGCGGTCTGGTTGCGCAGGACGGGCGACTTCTGAAGCAGATCGTCCATCTGCTCGAGCGTCAGGCGCCCGTGGATGCCGTGGTGGCCGAACCCGCGGCTGTCACGATAGGCGAGGTCGGCGACGACGAGGTCGACGAGTCCGGGGAGGTCGGGGCGTTGGAGGCGCGCGAGCAGGTTGCGGCGCTGCTCCCCGGTGATCGGCAGGCCGGCGGCCAGATCGAGGCCGGCATCCTCGACCTTTTCGAGACTGCCGGGCTCGGCGGCGAGCGCCTGCTTCAGGAGGAGGTCCGGAGCGATCCGGGCGTTGTCGAAGGACGTCGGCGCGTCGCTGCGGCGCTCGCCGGTCTTGCGGACATGGTCGAACCGGAGCTTGAGCTGGTCGCGGATGTAATCGAGGGACTTCTTCGGGTCCTTGCCGTAGTCGAGCAGGGCCTGCCGGTTGAGCAGTTCACGGGCGGAGGCGCCGACGACGCCCTTCCGCTCGCGGGACCAGTCGTCCATCACCTTCTGGAACCGCTCCCGCTGCCCGGTGTTCTGGGCGTGGAGGGCGTGGTAGTAGAAGTAGTCGTCGGTCCCCGGGACCAGTTCCTTCAAGGCCGTCGCGCGGTCCGGTGCGAGGCTGAAGGTTTCGACGTACCCGATCTCCTGCGCCGTCGCGACGGCGGCAAGACCGCATCCGAAAAGCAACACCAGCCGGTTCTTCATGTCCCAACCCTCCCGCGGAGGGGCCCTCCCGATGCCGGTGGCCGGCGCCCGGAAGCCCCGCAACACCCATCATACGCCCGCCGGGGGAGGAATCTTCAACTTTCTAGCGGGCGAGCCGATACTTGCCACTCGCCCCTCGACCCTCGCCCCTTCCGACGGACGAACCACGGATTGCACGGATTTCACGGATGGCAGCAGGGAACGGATGATCGGCGGCAACGGCGCGGCCGGCCCGACCTCACACCCTGCGCTTCGCGGCCTTCGCGTTGAGCGTCCGCCTCCCTGACACCTGACACCTCCGGAACGCAGAACGCGGAACCCGGAACCCGCCTCAGAACAGACTGCGCGTGTAATCGCCGTTGCGCTTCGCGTCGGCGACGGCGTTCTTGGACGGGCTGGAGGTTTCGAGGACGATCCAGCCGTTGTAGCCGGTCTCCTTCAGCGCGGCAGCGCAGGCCTCGAAGAAGGGCTTGTCGTCCTCGAGGTACTGCTTTCCGTTCTTGAAATGGACCTGGGAGATGCGGCCCTTGAGCCGGCGGATCCCGGCGGGCGCGTCGTAGCCCTTCGATTTACCCAGATTGAAGACGTCGTAGTAAACGGTCACGGACTCGTGGCCGACGGCGTCGAGCAGGCGCTCGTTCTGCTCGGCATTGAGCATGCTTTCGACGGCGAGGAGGACCCCCGCGTCCTTCGCGCGCGGAGCGGCGGCCTTCAGGCGCTTCACGACGGTCGCGAAGTCCTCCTCCTTGACCTTGTTCCCTTCGCCGAGCAAGTCGCCCTTGGAGAAGAACGCCACGAGGATGTTCTTCGCGCCGAGGTCCTTGGCCCCATCGATGGTCTGTTCCAGCCAGGCGGGCCCGCGCGGGTCGGTCGCCAGCGGGCTGCCGTTGAGCAATCCCATCATGATAGAGCAGATCGGGAGCCCGGTCTGCTGCATCGCGGCCTTGTGGGCCGCGCGCTTTTCGGGGATGCCGATGTCCAGGATGTCCGCCGCCTCGCCGGCGCGGACTTCCACGCCCTCGAGTCCGGCCTCCTTCGCCTGCACAAGGCCGACGACACAGGCGCCGATCTTGATCTTTGCGCCCGCGGCTCCGGCGAAATTCGGGATGAGGGTTGCGGCGGTCAGGGCGCCGGCGGACCGGCTCAGAAACGATCGTCGGGACAGGTTCATGGCAGGATCTCCTTCGGACGGTTGGTCGGCATCGTTCCGGACTGCGGCATGGAAACGGACGTGGGTGCGGGCAACGGCGTCGAGGCGGCCGCAGGGGCCGGGGCGCCTGTCGAGATCCCGGGAATCGAATTGGAAAGGGCCGCGTAGGGTGCGTTCGTCGCCGCTTCCGGCGCGGTCACGGGAGCGTCCGCCCGCACCTGCCGGCCATGGTCGACGGCACGGAAGATCAGGATCGCCTGGATCGCAAGGATGGCGAGGGTTGTGGCGACCGCCGCGTCGGAGAGGCCGCCGGCGCGACTCGAGGAGGCGGCGACGCGCTCGGGACGGGCACCCTCGACGCGCAGACGGTGCGAGCCGAGTCCGATCACATCCCCCGCGCGCAGCGGGGTCTCTCCGTCGCCGGCTTCGTTCCCATTGACGGTCAGCCCGGCGGCCGGGGAGACGCGCCGGAGGCGGACGACGCCCTCGCGCTCCTCCAACTCCGCATGGCGGGCGGCGACGGCCGGGTCGCTGAAACGGAGGGAGCATTCCGGATCGCTGCCGAGACAGAGCCGGTCCTCGTGCACCGTCAGCTTCCGCCCCTTCAGAATCCCCTCGATGAATACGATTCGATACATGGCTTCCGCACTATACCATCCGCGCGAAGGATATCACGGCGGATCGAGCGCGCTTCGTCCTCGCTTCCCCCTTCCCCCTGCTTCCCCTCCTGACACCTGAAACCTGACACCTCTCCTCCGCCCCGGGGTCGCCCATCGGGAGGGGACTTAGCCCTACTGCGAAGTGTACCCGAAGTTGTCATTCCTAAGGAAATGACCTATGTCATCGAGGACGGATAGATGACCGGCTCGGCCAGTACGGGGTGCGTGCTCTAATGAACTCTGCACGGAACAGACGGCTGCGTGTGTGTTTAGGATGGTTTCTCATCGCAATTGCGCCCTTCTTTCTCCTCTTCAAGGCTTGGATACCTCAACACCGCGTTCACTACATGCACGAAGAGATGCCTCCGGTTGATGAGGAGCGAGTCATGTCGCGCCTGGGGATTCCCGTGTGCATGCAAGACGCGGTTGCGGTTGTCTGGTTTGTTGTTTTCGGTATCGCAGGAGGGCGATTGCTTTACGCCTCTTCACGATGCGGCCGCGGCGAGCGACACCCAAAGGAACTCGAACACGTCGGAGAGAAGTGAGCCAAGAGACAATGTGAACGCCCCTTCTGGAGGCTCGGCGGAGGGGGAGACCCTGCGGGAAAGGGCAATTTAGTTCAACTCACGCCCTTTTTCGTGATCCCAAAGCATCATATTGGGCATCATATTGCCACGAAAAGTGCACTTGCGCCGTAGCCATGGTGGCGGGGTGGCCTCCGCCCTGACGGGCTCCGCGGCCGCGGATGCGGCCTTGGCCCCGGGCTCGCTGGACGCGAGCCCTCTTTGACCGTGCCGGCCTGCGGCCTTGCGTAACGCCGACTGCGTCGGCGCTGCGTCCGGGCATTCCCGCCGCCTTGGCCTTCGCCGTCTTCCCGCTGCGCGGCCGCTCGCCTCTCTCTTCCTCCCGGGCAGCTTCGTCCTTCCCGTCTTCCGTCCTGTCCCTCGCCCGACGTGCGGCCCACAGGCCGGGGGGGCAGGAGGCGGGTCCCCTCTGAAGACTACTCCCCGCCGCCGCCCCCGGCCGCCGCACTCCCAAGGGCGAGGCGATGGACAGGACGGCAGACGCAGAAGCGAAGCCCGAGAGGGCGGAAAGAGAGAGGCGAGCATGAAGACGACGAAGACCACGAAGACGACAGCGGCGGGAACGGCTCCGGACGCAACATCCGTTGAGGCTCCGGTCCAGTCCGACACCGCAGTTCGCGTGAAGATCCCGGCCGACCTCGGCAACGCCACCGAGCGCCGCGCGTACGCCGGAGCGTTCCGCCGCGGCATTGCGGGACGGAGCCTTGCCTACGTGCACCTGCCCCTGATGCCCGTCCTTGCCCGCGGCTGGCTGGAAGGCCACCGCCAGAGGACCGAGGCCCGCATGGTCGGCGAGGTCATCGCCGGCATGCTGACCGCCGAACTCCCCGACGCCGCCGACGTGGCCGAACGCGAAGCCGCCCGCGCTTGAGGAGCCCCGCCATGTCACGACTTCCCATGTTCCAAGCGTACGAGAAAGCCGTTGCGCTGGCCGAGCAGACGCAGCAACCCGCGATCGTGATTTGCGCCCACCCCCGCGCGTGCGTCGCGTTCGATGCCGTGACCGCGGAGGAGTACCGCACGAACCCCGGCCGCGCCGCCTACTTCGACACCGTCGAACCCACGGAGGACTGAACCCGTGAAGACCCCCACGCCCGAGACGCCGCGGGAAGGCCGCGTGTATCTGTTCCTTGACGGGAAGCCCTACCGCGCCGGACTCGTGAACGCGTGCCGCGTGCGGCTGGACCCGCTCTTCCGGAAGCGCCGGGAGATCGTCAGCCGGTTGCACGACACCCGCCGGACGATCTACGCCCAGCCGCCGAGCATCAGCATATCCCCCGGCGC
>CAYXFW010000156.1:0-6770 GCA_964464305.1 uncultured Verrucomicrobiota bacterium | reverse complement strand
GGACGTGTGCCGCGAAATCGCCGTCTTCCTCGCGGAGAACCCGCGGGTGCTCTTCGACGACGAACGGCAGTTGTGCCTGAGCTACGTCCCGATCGAGAACATCCGCGTCGCGGTGATGGACGTCAGCGCGCTCGCGGCCGCGTTCCTCGCGCGCTTCGCGCACCGGTTGCCCGCCGGCGATCCCGCCGCCGCCGGGGCCCGGGCGACCGCGCGGCGCCTGATGGCCTTCGTCGTGGACAAGCAGACGGACTACGGGGCGTGGTTCTACACATGGCCGGCGAAGGACAGCCACATCCGGCACGACAACTACCACACCGGCATCATTCTCGACTGTCTCGCCGACGCGATCGAGTTTCTCGGGGGCGCATCTCCGTTCATCGGCGACGACGATGCTCGCGCGGGCCTCCGGTTCGGCCGGGCCAGCGGCCCGGCCCTACCTTCCGCACCCATGGAATCCGTGGCAGGGCCGGGCCGCTGGCCCGGCCGATGCGCAACTCCCGGAGCGTGCCCGGCACCGGAGATGCGCCCGCTCCTCGGCGAGCCGTCGTGGGAATCCGCCTATCGCCGGGGACTCGACTACTACCGTGAGGCACTCTTCACCGCCGAGGGCGCACCGCGCTGGATGAACGGCCGCACCTTCCCCCATGACATCCATGGCGCGGCCTCGGGCATCCTCTCGTTCACCCGCGCCGCGCTCCATGCCCGCGTCGGCGGCGGCGACGAAGCGACCGCGGGGCGCGATCTGGACATGGCCGACCGGATCCTCGGCTGGACGCTGGCCAACCTGTCCGATCCGGCGGGGTTCTTCTACTATCAGAAGGGCCGGTTCCTCACGAACCGGTTCTGCCAGATGCGCTGGTGCAACGCCTGGATGTCCCGCGCCCTGGCGCAGCGGCTGCGGACGTACTGAGGCTCGGCGAAATCTCCGTACGGACCGACGTTCAGAGTTCCGGCAGCCGGAGCCCGGCTGCCGCGGCCAGCGCCTGCTGGCGGCGGTCGAATGTGAGGAACACGGACCGGCCGAGAACGAGGGCGGCCGCCACATGCAGGATGTCGAGCGTGCGCGTGCCGAGCGTCTCGGAATGAAGTGCGCTCAACCGCTCCGCCTCCTTCGCGATCTCCGGAATCTGCGGCGCGACATGGACCAGCACGCCGGCCGCCAGATCCGTGAGCATGGCATTGAGCGAGGCATCCCGCTGGGCCGGGGCAATCTCATGCCGGAACACGCGCAGCCGAAGCGCGTTGCGGAACTCGATATCGTGCAGCCACACCCACGGAAGCGGGAGCTCCTGCCTCCTCATCCGCTCGATGGCCCGGGCCGTATGTGCGTCGGGCGCGTACAGGGAGCACAGGAACCCCGTGTCCGCGTAGGCCTTCACGTATCTCCCCGTGCGTCCGCGACGATGTCGCTCGCGGTCGTGGGCAGCACCCGGTCGCCGTAGATCGCCCGGAGCCTTGCCGCGTAGTCGGGCCGCACGACCCGCACGACCCGCGGTCGCGGGCAAAGCACCGCCACCGGGTTCCCCCGCCGCCGAACCTCGACGGAGTCCCCCTCCGCCACCCACGACAGCACCCTGGTCGTCTCGTGCCTCAGCTCCCGGATCGTTGCCGTTTTCATGTGTGATACAATAATGTGATACATCCGTTCAGTCAATAGAGGACGGCGTCGAACACACCCGCAAGCTGCCGCGTCAGGGTGCGGCGATCGAACTCGGGACAGAGTCGCGACCGGTCGGGCATCCGGCCGGCGCGCCAGACCGCGTAGAGGGCGGAGAGCGCCGTCTCCACCTCGTCGGGCCGCTCCGCCACGCTGGACCGGTCGGCGGCGTGGCGCGCGACGATGTCCATGACCTCGTGGTCCCTGCGTCCGGCGGCGAGGATCGGGTTGCCGCTGACCATGTAGTCGAACACCTTCGACGGATGGCTGTATCGGTGCAGGTCGCCGCCGTTGACCAGCAGGAGCAGGGCCTGCTGCGTGCCGAGCATGCGGCGGACCTCTGCGGCCGGAACGGGATCGGAAATCTCGAGGTTTTCCGCCGGCAGCAGCGCCCGCAGCCGTTCGCGGACGGGCGTGGGAATCGTGCCGACCATTCGCAGCGTGAAGTCCGCGCCGCGGGCGGGGTCGGACCTCACCCACCGGGCGATCGCCTCGAGAACCGCCCATTCGAGCCCGTCGGTGTACACCGTGCCGTAATGCGCGAGGACGAACCTCGCGTTCGGCGCGAGCCGTTCCTCGCCGGACCACGCGGCGCCGTCGTAGCCGTTATGAATCGTGACGATGCGGTCGCGGCCGAAGCCGGTCTTCGCGGCGAACAGCGCCTGCTGGCTCTCGATGGCGCAGGTGACCCGGTCGGCCGTCGTCAGCACGTCGAGCTCCATCCGCCGGTTGATCGCGAGCGCCAGAGGCGAGCGCCAGACGCGGTTGTACGCGTGGCATTCGAGCCACGGATCGCGGAAATCGGCGACCCACGGGATTCCGAAGCGACGCTTCAGGTCCGCGCCGACGAGATGAACGGTGTACGGCGGCGCGGAGGTGAAGATGAGGTCCGGCCTCTCCGCCGCGACGAGTTCCGACGCCCTGCGCACAGCCGGGGCACGCCAGCCGATCCGGGAGTCCGGGATGAAGAGATTGAGCCGGATCATCTCCAGCAGTCCCGAGCGCGCGTCGCCCGTGACCGACGGCGCCGCCGTGGACGGTTTGCGCGCGAGCCACGAAGCCGGATCGAAGCGGTTGCCGACACGGACGACCGGGCACGGCGCGTCCGCCGGCTCCGTGGCCGCCGCCGGCGCCAGCGCGACCGGCGCGTAGCCAAATTCCGGCAGGTGGCGGCAAAACTCCGCAACCCTCTGCACCCCCGCCCCCACCACCGGCGGCCAGTAATACGTGATGACCAGAACCCGTTTCATGCGTCCACCGCCATTGTGGGCCGTCCGGCCGCCCAAGGCAACGCCGTGCTTCCCCCGACACAGACGCACGCCCCGCCCCGCCCCCCGATGCGCCAGCCTGCACGTTTGGTTAACGATCGTTACATTATTCGTGCACATCGTCCGGGCGATCGGAGGCGGGCTGGACAGCTTCGGCAAGGTTCTCTACCGTCTGCGGGCATGAGAGTCCTTGTGGAAATCCTGCACCCCGCCCATGTGCACGTCTTCCGGTGCGCGATCGGCGTCTGGCGCGCGCGCGGCGACCAGGTGCTTGTGTTGAGCCGCGAAAAGGAGTGCGCCAACGCCCTTCTCGAGGCTTACGGGATTCCTTTCACGTCCATCAGCACGTTGCCGGCCCGTAAGTCGGGTTTGGCGGTCGAGCTGCCGCTGCGCATCGGCCGGATGTGGCGCGCGTGCCGCGACTTCCGGCCGGACGTCCTGACCGGGATCATGGGCGTGACGATCGCGCCGGTCGGAAAGCTGATCGGGAGGCCGGCGGTTGTCTTCTACGACACCGAGAACGCGACGACCACGAACCGGTTCGTCTATCCGATGGCCCATTCCGTCTGCACGCCGACCTGCTACCAGGCGCCGGTGAACGGCCGGCACGTCACCTACCCGGGCTACCACGAACTCGCGTACCTGCATCCGAACCGCTTCACGCCGGACCCTGAGGTGCTGCGACGGCACGGGGTCGATCCCGACCGCCCCTTCTTCGTTTTGCGGCTGGTCTCCTGGCAGGCATCGCATGACGTCGGCGAGAAGGGACTCGATGCGGACGCCGTGCGCGCGTTGCTCGCGCGGCTCGAGCCGCTCGGCCGGGTGCTGATCTCGAGCGAGAAGCCGCTGCCGCCGCATCTCGAACCCTATCGCTTCGCCTGTCCGCCGGAGGTCATCCACCATTTCCTTGCATTCGCCCGCCTCGTCATCGGCGAAAGCGCCACGATGGCCAGCGAGGCCGCCGTTCTCGGCACGCCGGCGTTCTTCATCAGTGACACCGGCCGCGGCTACACCGACGAGGAGGAGTCCCGCTACGGTCTCGTGTTCAACTTCAAACGGCACGAACGGGAGCGCATCTTCGCCACGCTGGACGGGCTCCTCGCCCGCCCCGACCTGCGCGCGTCGTTCGCGGAGAACCACCGGCGTCTGCTGGCGGACAAGATCGATGTGACGGCGTGGATGGTGGACTACCTCGACTCCGTCGTGAAAGGCACGAGCCGTACCCCATGACTTCCTTGCTCGAGCAGGGATTCGCGGTCTGGCTGAAGCTGATGCTGCCCGGGTTGGCGTGGATCTGGATCCTGCCCGCCGGGCTCCTCGACGCAGCCGGCCCCTGGAAGCGCAGGATCTGCACGGGCGCGGCCGCGGGTACGCTCGGGGTGCTGCTGACCGCGCTGTGCACGATGGGGCACGGCCTCGCGGGCGCCTTCACGCCAGCGGGCGAAACGGTCGCGCGGGTGGCCCTTGCCGGCGCCGGGCTGGCGGCCGGGCTCTGGATCCACCGGGCACGCCTGGTCCGGATGCTGGCCGATGCGATGCCGGTATCCCTCTTGTTCCTGGCGGGCACGCTGACGATCTTGCTGCTGCCACATCGCGGCGAGTGGATCGCGGGCGGCTGGGATCCGGGCGTCTACATGAACGAGGGCGCCGCGCTGTCGCGCACCGGCTCGTTCGCCCCCCCGGATGCGTTCTTTAACGACCTCTTGACGCCGGAGGAGCGGGCGGTCTTCCTGCGCCGGAGCCAGGCCGGAATCGAGCGGTTTCCGGGCATTGCGACCGATCCTGCCCGGAAGGCGTTTTCGTTCGAGTTCTTCCGGCTGACCCCGTCCCTCTTCGCCGCCGTTCACCGCTCGGGCGGCCTCCCCGCCATGACGCGAACCAACGCGCTTGCGGGCATGATCGGGCTGGCCTGCTTCTTTGCGCTCATATGGACGCGCCTGCGCCTGTCACACGCGATTTTCGCGACGCTGCTGCTGGCCGCCCAGCCGATCTGGCTGTATCACGCGCAGTTGCCGACGACCGAGATGCTCCAACTCCTCCTGTTCTGTGCGTGTCTGTGGTTTGCGACGGACGATCCGCGGGACGCCCGGGCCACGGGGCTCGCTGCGATGGCGGCCTTCGCCCTGGTGACCAACCGCCTCAGCGATCTTCCCTTCCTCGGCATCCTGACGCTCTGCCTGGCGCTGGGCTCCGCGGCGGACCCCGGGCGCCGGTCCGTCGAGCGGCGCCATCTCGCGATCCTCCTCGCGGCTGCCGCGGGCGGCATCGTGGACATGCTCTTCGCGCCGGGTTCCATCGTCGGCTGGCAGGACGCCGGGACCCTCATGGCCGTGGCCGCCCTCGCGCTCGTTCTGACCCTGTCCGTCGACGCCTTGGCTTCCACCCCCCGCGGACGCAGCCTCGTGGCCGCGCTGACACCGCGGACTGCGGACATCCTTGCGATTTTGTTCCTTGTCGCCGTGGCCGCCTCGTGGCTGCTGCGCGACCGGGTTGCCGGCCCGAAGGATCTGGACAACCTGCAACGGCTGCTCCCCTTCGCCGGCTGGCTGCCGATGCTCGCCGGGGCGCTGGGGTTGGGTGCGGCGCTGTTCGTCCGGCCGCGGATCCGCCCCGCACTGCTGTTCCCGTTGTTCCTCTTCCTTTTCGCGATTGCATGGATCCTGATCCTGCGGAAATCGATCGCCGACCTCTATCCCTGGGCCACGCGCCGGTATGTGCCGTTCCTCATCCCGTTTCTTGCGATCGCCGCGGGCCACGGACTGTCCCTCCTATGGGCCGCCCCCCGATGGAAGGTCTGCGCCCGCGGGGCGGCCGCCCTGGCGCTCGTCACACTGCTGGCCGGGCCCGCGGAGGCCTCGCGCCGCGCCTGGACCTACGCGCAGTACAACGGCCTCGGCGCGCGGATGCAGGACGTCGCGGATCGCATTGCGACGAATGACGTGGTCATCGCGGATCATCCCGCGTGGGGCACGCCGCTGGCCCTGATTCACGGGAAGGACGTGCTCGGCGGGCAGGCGGACGGGACGGCGCGCGACAACGGCCCCGCGATCGCCGGCATTCTTCCGGACCTCGCGCGCCGGCTGGCCGTCGGTGGACGGAGACTCCTGTGCCTGACGTCCACCGAGGCCGGCCTCGCCGTCTTCCCGTTCGCTGACACGGCGGCGGCGAAACTCGTCTGGGAGGCGCCCCCCTTCGACTACCAGGTCATGGCGCAGCATCCCGCGGCCAGGCAGTTCAAGCTGGAAACGCGAAGCGTTCGATTCCGGCTGTACGAGTTCGTGCCGACGACGAAGGCGGGCGGAATCCCATAGTCCGACGGCCGTGGTGTTGGAGGGGCGAGCTACTGCGAGCCCGAACGCAAGATCCGTGGTCAACTCAACGGCCTCGCATAGCTCGGCCCTCCACGATTTCGTCGCCGGGGGCGACGATCTCGACGCGGTCGAGCAGCAGGCCCAGGTCGCGGGCCGGGACAGAACAGCAGAATATCGAAACCGAATGTCGAATCTCGAAGGGAAGAGGACGGAACGGGGAGGGTTCTTCCAAGGGTTGGAAGACCGACCGACGCCGCCGTCCCACCCTTGGACGGCGCCCGGTTCCAGACCGCGCGGCGCCACCGATTCCATGTCCCCATGCCCCGCCCCATCATCCGCGCCATGGCCAATTCCACAACACTGTGGAGGAAAGCCTATTACATATCGCCTAACTTCCAATACCTGGATATGCGCCGCGTCGCATATCCAAGTAATAGCGGGCTTTTACGCCACGAGGACCCCGAAAAACGGCCCCAAACGGCCCTCGACAGCCGTCCAGGTCCCTGAATATACGCCGCGTCGCATATCCTCGTA
>CAYXFW010000155.1:1442-6776 GCA_964464305.1 uncultured Verrucomicrobiota bacterium | reverse complement strand
GCCGTGCCGCCGGACCTCGCCATGACGGGCGAGATCACGCTCCGCGGGCGCGTGATGCCCGTGGGCGGCATCAAGGAGAAGGTGCTCGCCGCCGCGCGCGCGGGGATCCGGCATCTCGTCCTGCCAACCCGCAACGCCGACGACCTGCGCGAGATCCCCATGGACATCCGGCGCTCCCTCTCCGTGAAGCGGGTACGCGACATCGATGCCGCACTTCGTTGGATCTTCCGTCCCGCAAAACCCGCCGGACGGGGCGACGGTTGAGCCGGTTCGAAAGCGGGTGGTCGAAACCTCCAAACGCCAAGGAAGCATGAAGTTCGCACGCTACACCGTTCTTGGGCTCGCGCTCGCCGCATCCGTCCCCGCCCAGGTGTCCAACACCGACACCGAGGAGGCTCCCCTGCCCACGGCCCCGGAGGTACTCGCCCGCGTCCGCGCCGCCTTCCCGAACCAGCCGTGGCTTGTGCGCGGGCAACTGATCTGCCGCGACGCTGAGGGAACGGTCCTCCAGACACTCAACGCGGAGCTCCGCCTCGACTGGAACGCCACCCCGCCGCGTGCCTCCATCGCCCTGGCGGACTCTTTCGGAGGCTTCATCGGACAGCTGGACATCGCGCGCCCCGAAGGCAAACCTCCCTCGCTCGTGCTGCGGCAGGGCGACCCGCCGAAGGCCGTGGCGGACTTCGATCCCGGCTCCGCGGCGGGCGGCAGCGATTTCGCCTGGGCCGACCTCGGCCTCGACTTTCTCTGGTGGCCCGGCGGAAAGGTCTCGGGGACGGAGATGAAGAAGAGCCGGGAGTGCCACGTGGTCGAACTGACCGCTCCCGCGGGCGCGCGCTACAGCCGGGTCCGCCTCTGGATCGATACGCGCGAGGCCGCGCTGCTCCAGGCCGATGCCTTCGGCGCCGACGGCAAACTGTCCCGCCGCCTCTCGGTGAAGAGCCTGAAGAAGTTCGACGGTCGATGGACCGTCGAAGACCTCGACATTGAGCGGCTTCCGGGCGGAACCCGAACGACGCTCCGGGTGCTCGAGAGCCGGATCGAAGGCGCACCGCCGCCGGCGGCGGAAACGGCCCCGGTCGCACCCGTCGCATCCCCGGGGCCGGCCCCGGCCGCGGAGGCCGCGCCGTGAGAATCGCGACCTTCAACGCCAACTCGATCCGCTCGCGGATGCCGGTCCTCGCCCGGTGGCTCGCCGCGCAACGGCCGGACATCCTGTGCATCCAGGAAACCAAGGTGCAGGATTCCGAGTTCCCCGTCGCCGACATCGAAGCCCTCGGCTACCGCGCCGCCTTCCGCGGCGAGAAGGCCTACAACGGCGTTGCCGTGCTCTCCCGCGTTCCGGCGGACGAGGTGGCGCTTGGCTTTCGCGACGGCGGCCCGGCCGACGAAACGCGCTTCCTCACGGCCCGCTTCGGCGCCCTGTCGGTCGTCAACACCTACGTACCCCAGGGCCGCGAGCTCGATCACCCGATGTTCCGCTACAAACTGGAATGGTTCGCCCGCCTGCGCCGGCATTTCGATCACGCATTCAAGCCCTCGGACCTTGTGCTGTGGGTCGGCGACCTCAACGTTGCGGCCGAGCCGGCCGATGTCCATTCGCCGGAGGACTACGCCAACCACGTCTGCTTCCACGTTGACGCCCGCCGCGCGTTCGCGGAATGCCGCGCGTGGGGATTCGTGGATGTCTTCCGCAAGTTTCACCCGGAACCGGGCCAGTTCTCCTTCTTCGACTACCGCACGCCCAACGCCGCCAAGCGCGGCATCGGGTGGCGCCTCGACTACCTGCTCGCGAGCCCCGCGCTGGCCGCACGCGCCCGGGATGCGTTCATCGATATGACCCCGCGGTTGGAAGAGAAACCCTCGGATCACACCCCCGTTGCAGGCGATTTCGACCTCGACGGCCCGCCGGGAACTCAAGTCCCCGCCTGATCTTCCTACGACGGCAGGACGATGGGGCCCCCGGGGGCGTCGCGAACGACCGTGTCGATGCCCGCGCTTCCCTCTTCGGCCCGCGGATAGTCGAGGGAATCGTGAAGTCCCCGGCTCTCGGTGCGCTGCATGGCGCAGCGCACGATCAGCTCCGCCACGGCCGACAGGTTGCGAAGCTCGATGACGTCCGGCGTCACGAGGTACTGCTTGTAATACTGCCGGATCTCGGCGCGAAGGTTGCGGATGCGGCGCAGCGCGCGCTCCAGCCGCTTGTTCGTGCGCACGATGCCGACGTAGTCCCACATGCAGGTGCGGACCTCGTTCCAGTTGTGCTCGACGACGACCGCCTCGTCGCTCGGCACCGCGTCGCCGCAGACCCAGTCCGGAATGGCCGCCGGCGCCGGGAGGCCCCCCGCCCGCCGCTCGACTCCGATCGCGTCGGCCGCGTTGCGCGAACAGACGACCGCCTCGAGCAGTGAGTTGCTCGCCAGCCGGTTCGCCCCGTGGAGGCCGGTGCACGCGACCTCGCCGACGGCGAACAGCCCCCCCATGGCGGTGCGTCCGTCCACGCCGGCCTCGACTCCGCCGCAGAAGTAATGAGCAGCCGGAACGACCGGGATGCGGTCGCGCGCCATGTCGATCCCCAGCTTGAGGCACCGGGCGTAGATGTTCGGGAACCGGTTCATCAGGAAATCGGCGCTCTTGTGCGTGATGTCGAGAAAGACGCACGGATCGCCGCGCGTCTTCATTTCGTGGTCGATCGCACGCGCGACGATGTCCCTCGGCGCCAGTTCGCCGCGCGGATCGTGCCGCAGCATGAACCTCTCGCCCGCCTCGTTGAGCAGCAGGGCGCCCTCGCCGCGGACGGCCTCGCTGATGAGGAACGACTTGGCCTGAGGATGATAGAGGCAGGTCGGATGGAACTGGACGAACTCCATGTTGCGGACCGGCAGGCCGACGCGCCAGCCCAGGGCCACGCCGTCTCCCGTGGCGACGTCCGGGTTCGTCGTGTAGAGGTAGGCCTTCCCCGCGCCGCCGGTCGCCAGCACGGTCCAGCCCGCGCGGACGGCAAGAATCTCCCCGGTGGCCCGGTCGATGAAGTAGGCCCCGACACAGCGGTCCGGACCCGGCTGCCGCAGCCAGCCGGTCGTGACGAGATCGATCGCCATCCAGTCCGGCCTCAGCTCGATCCCGGGGCGGCCGGACACGACGTCCACCAGGACGCGGATCAGTTCCTGCCCCGTGATATCCCCCGCATGCAGGACGCGGCGCGCCGAATGGCCGCCCTCGTGGCCGAGATCGTACTCCTCGCCCGGTCCATGACGACGCTCGAACGAGATGCCGAGCGATTCCAGCTCCCGGATCCGGGCGGGCCCGGCGGAGAGGATCGACCGGACCGCCGCCTCGTTGCACAGCCCGCCGCCCGTGGCCAGCGTATCCTGCACATGCGACTCGATCGTATCGCCCGGCGCAATCGCGCACGCGATCCCGCCTTGGGCATAATTCGTGTTGCTCTCCGACAGGCCGCGCTTCGTCGCCACCAGCACACGGCCATGCGCCGCGAGATGATGCGCCGTCATCAACCCCGCCAGCCCGCTCCCGATCACCAGAAAATCGCAATCCAACGTTCGCATGCGGGCAGTGTACTCCGTCCCGGGTCCGGGTTGAAGCCGGGCGCCGTCCAAGGTTCGGACGGCAGCACCGCCCGCCCCTCCAACCCTGGGATCAGGATTTCGTGCTTCCTCGAGCGGAGCGAGCGGTTCCGCCCGTCTTTCAGGTTTCAGGTTTCATCCCTCATCCCTTCCTCTCTCCCCTTCGACATTCGAGATTCAGTTTCGATATTCTGCTGTTCTCCCTGAAACGTACGCGTTCACAGCGAAGCGGTTCACGTTCACGTACACGAAGACGTCGTGTACGGGTACGTGGACGAGAACGGGTACGACGGAGGACTGGTCTACACCATCGAATGGGCCCACTCCCTTTGCGACCTCTGCGTCTTTGTGTTGTTTCTTTCCTCCTCTATGCGGTCTCTGCGTCTCCGTGTGAATTCTCCGGGCGGCGCGGGCGTTCGCCTTGGGGAGGCATCCCATCCGCGTTCGCCGTCGCGGATGCGCTTGCCGGAACGGGGGGCGGCTGCTTTAATGCGGCGGTTGCTCGTGCGTCGGGGATGCCGTCAGGGCCGCGGGTCGCGGCCGGGGGGAAGTCGCCATGATCGGACCTTGGGACATTGTTGTTTTCATTGCCTTCATCGTCGCGGTCGTATCGGTCGGACTGATCAAGTCGCGCCACGAGGGCGACAGCGAGTCGTATTTTCTCGCCGGCCGCGGCCTGAAGTGGTGGCTGATTGGCATCTCGCTGATCGCGGCCAACATCTCGGCGGAGCAGTTCGTCGGCATGTCCGGCCAGGCCGCCGACTACCTCGGCATCGCCATCGCCAGCTACGAGTGGATGGCCGCCATCACGCTCGTCGTCGTTGCCTTCGCCTTCCTGCCCTTCTTCCTCCGGGCCGGAATCTTCACGATTCCGGAGTTCCTCGAGCACCGCTACAATCACTGGGCGCGCCTGACCATGGCGGTGTTCATGGTGATCATTCTCATCGGCGTGTCGCTTTCCGGCGTCATTTATGCCGGCTCGCTCGCCATGAGCGACCTCCTGACCCTCTTCGAGTACCCCATCACGCTCACCGCCTGCTGCTGGATCATGGGCCTGATGGCCGCCCTCTACGTGACGGCCGGCGGGTTGAAGGCGTGCGCGTGGGCCGACCTGATCCAGGGTACCGCGCTCGTCATCGGGGGCGCCTTCATCGCCTACTTCGCCTTCACGAAACTCGGCACGACCCCGGCCGCCGATCTCGTTGCCGCGGGAGGCCTTCCGGCGACCGGCGTGGCGGATGCCGCGACCGGCATGACCAAGCTCTTCGCGCTGAATGGCGACAAGCTGCACATGGTGCTCCCGCGGACCGATCTCAACATCCCGTGGACCGCGCTTGTCGTCGGCCTCTGGATCCCGAACTTCTACTACTGGGGCCTGAACCAGTACATCACGCAGCGCGTGCTGGGCTCCGCTTCCCTCCGCGAGGGGCAGAAGGGAATCGTCTTCGCCGCCGCGCTCAAGCTGATCGTCCCGTTCATCATCGTCTTCCCGGGTCTGATCGCCTTCAACCTGTTCCACAAGGACATGGCGGCGCTCGCGGCCAATGACCCGAAGATCGTCCTCGAAAACACCAAGACCCTCGCCGCCTACGATGTGGAGAAGGCGAAGGCGAACTCGCTGGCGATCTACACCTTCGACACCGGCTGGGCCTCGGCTAACGCGGTCAAGGCCGCCGAGCTCAAGGCGTGGAACGAGCAGGTCGCCCAGCGGGTCCTATCGACCGGGAAACGTCCCTTCGAGACCAAGCTG
>CAYXFW010000155.1:0-1432 GCA_964464305.1 uncultured Verrucomicrobiota bacterium | reverse complement strand
GCTACAGGACCGACTCGGCCCTCGGACTCCTGATCGGCAAGCTGATCCCCGGACGCGTCGGACTGCTGGGCTTCGTGCTCGCCGCCATGCTGGGCGCCATCGTCAGCTCGCTGGCCGCGATTCTCAACGCCGCCTCGACGATCTTCACGATGGACATCTACGGCAAATACCTGAACAAGCAGGCGACCCAGAAGAATCTCGTCGCCGTCGGCCGAATCTGTGTCGGCATCTTTGTGGTCATCGGGTGCGTCGTCTCGCCACTGCTCGCCAACCCGAAGTTCGGGGGCATCTTCAAGTACATTCAGCTGTTTCAAGGCTACGTCTCGCCGGGCATCCTGGCGGTCTTCGTCTTCGGCCTGCTGAACCGCCGCGCCCACGGTGTTTCGGGCGTCGTCGCCCTGCTGCTCAACCCGGTGCTCTACTTCATCCTCGGTGTGGTCGCCCCGCAGATCGCCTTCCTCGACCGCATGGCCATCTGCTTCTTCAGCGTCCTCGTCGTCATGTGGATCATCGGCCTTGCAATGCCGCTGCCGAAGCCGGTCGTCTTCGCGACGAACACGCGCATCAACGTCGAGACCTCGAGACCCGCCATGGGCTTCGGCGCCCTGGTGATCGTGGCCGCCCTCGCGCTGTACGCCATCTTCTGGTGACCCGATGCCGGCGATCCGCATTCCGCAGAACGACCGCGAGGCGCGCGCCGCGCTGGCCGCGCTGGCCGCCCGCGCGAAGCTCGACGTGCGCGGAGGGCGCATCCGCCGTTCGTCGTCGCGTTTCTGCCTCGGCGTCGAGCACGGCGACTACAACGGCACGGAGCTCTTCGGCGTCGGCACGGACCGCTTCATCTGGATGGCGTACAAGCCCAACGATTCCGGCCGGATCCGGCTGTTCAGCGGCAATTTCCCGGGCGACGGCGTCGTCGCCTTCACACCCGGCGACGTGCCGGGGCCGAAGAGCGTGCCGGACTCGTGGGCGCGGTTTCCGTTCGGTGTGGACTTCATCCTCCGTCGCGTTGGCTTCCCCACCGCGCGCGGATTCGACGCGGTACTCGTCGGCAACATTCCCGGCGGCGGCATGTCCCGCTCGGCGTCGCTGGCGCTGAACCTCATTCTGACCGTGTTGGAGGTCAACGGCGCGAAGCCGGAGAGCGACCTGCAGGTCGTCGACCTCGCCCAGGCCGTCGAGAACGACTACATCGGATCGCCCTGCGGGCAACTCGACCAGATCATGATCCTCTTCGCCCGCGCCGGCATGGGGACGCACTACAACCCCGCCACGCGGTCCGTGAAGCACGTGAAGCTCGGGACCGGCGCCCCCGATTTTCGCATCGTCAGCCTCGACACCGGCACCGTCCGCCCCGGGCTGGAAAATCGACCTACAGAATCCGCCGCGCGGAGTGCGAGGAGCTCGCCGGCCTGGCCGGCCCCGACTTCGG
>CAYXFW010000154.1:0-6816 GCA_964464305.1 uncultured Verrucomicrobiota bacterium | reverse complement strand
CCATCCTTCCCCTCTCCCCCGCATTGTCAGATATCCCGTACTCGACCCCGCCGCCACTCTCGCAGACCCTCGTCGCGGAATTCGCGCGGATCATGCCCACGAGCATCGACACGACCTCGACCAGAACCGCCTTCCCTTCCGCCACCCGCGATTCGCTCATCCTTCCTCGCGCCTCCATGACATCGAGGCAGGCTGCGCATTCGAGTGCGGAGCCTCGCGCGATGTCCAGAAACCGGCATCGATCGGCCCCGGGGGGCTTCCCGTTGCCCTCGCGATATTGAGAGGCACGGAATCCGCGGCACGCGCCAGATGATCCCGGACCGGAAGCGCCCGCGGAAGATCGTCCGTCGCGCGCTCGGACCATGCGACGAAGTCGATGGCGCGCTGGTAGACGTTGAGGCGTTCGTGGTCGAAGGTCATGGGGAGGCCTTGCGAGGAGGGGTGGCAGTTGGGGAGGGAGAGCAAGAGTAAGAGTAGGAGTAAGAGTAGGAGTAGGAGTAAGAGAAGGAGAAGGAGGGAGTGGTCACAGCATTTCCTCCACGGGCAGGACGAAGGCGCGGAGGCCCTCGTCGGCGTACAGGGTCTTGCGAAACTCGGCGAGGGCGGCTTTCAGTTCGACCATCTTCTCCGCCGGGACGACGGTGAAGATCACGGCCGACCGGCCGGGGAACACGCTGGTGCCCAGGTGGCGGCCGGTCGAACCCTCGCCGGTGACGTTCCGGAACTCGGAGTAGGCATGGACCGAGTGGCGCGCGATCAGGTCGCGCAGGTCCCCCTCGCGGCCCTCGGGGCCGATCAGGACGAGCATCTTCATGGCGTCTCCTTCGCGGGCGCATCCGCCGGAGCGGCGGCCTTCCCGCCGTAGAGCAGGTTGTAGGTGGCCGGGATCACGAGCAGGGTGAACGCGGTCGAAATGAACAGCCCGAAGATCAGCGCCCATGCGAGGCCGCTGAAGATCGGATCCAGCGTGATCGGCCAGGCGCCGAGCATGGTCGTGCCGGCAGTCAGCACGATCGGGCGCAAGCGGACCGCGCCGGATTCGAGGATCGCCTCGCGCAGCGGACGGCCGCGTTCGACGGTCGTCCGAATGAAGTCGATCAGGATGATCCCGTTGCGGACGACGATGCCCGCGAGCGCGATCATGCCGATCATGGCGGTGGCCGTGAAGAAGACGGGGTTCGCAAAGCCTCCGACCGGCTTGTTGACGATCCAATTCAGCAGGCCGAAGCCGGGCATGATGCCGATCAGCGTCATCGGGATGGACATCATGACCACCAGCGGCAGCACGTAGGACTTCGTCTCGTACACGAGCAGCACATAGATGCCCAGCAGCGCCGCGGCGAAGGCGATGCCAAGGTCGCGGAAGACGTCGAGCGTGATCTTCCACTCGCCCTCGCCATTCCAGTCGATCCGGACGTCCGCCGGCGGCGGGTTGTCCTTGAAGTGCTTCTGCAACGCGAGGACGGCATAGGCGGGCCCGCGGCCGGCGACCTCGGCGGTGACGTAGACGACGCGATCCTGGTTCTTGTGGAAGATCGTCTTGTCGGCGGTCGTCTCCTGGAAACGGCCCAGCTCGCCGATCTGCACGAGACGGCCCGCCGGTCCCTTGACGGCCAGCGAGCGGAGGCGTTCGACGTCGGTGCGCGCCTCGCGCGGAAGCCGCAGCACGACGGGCAGCTCGTTCTGTTCCGAGGGCTGGTGGATCACGCCGGTCGGCATGCCCGCGAGGGCGAGCTGGAGGGTTTGCGCGACGGCCTCGGTCGAGATCCCGTTGAGCCCGGCCTTCTCGCGGTCCAGTTCGAAGAAGAGGCGGGGCTGGTCGGCCTCGACCATGTCATCGACATCGACCACACCCGGTTCCTCCATCATCCGGGCCTTGACCGTCCGGCCGGCGGCGATGAGGGCGGAGTACGGCGTGTCGTCCCGGCCGTAGATCTCGGCGACCAGCGACGCCAGCACCGGGGGTCCCGGCGGCACCTCGACGATCTTGAGGCTGGCGCCGGTGCGGCGCCCGATGGCCTCGAGATCGTTGCGGAGACGCAATACGAGCGCGTGGCTGTCCATCTCGCGCTTCGACCGGTGCAGCAGGCTCACGCGCACGTCGGCGACGTTCGCCCCCTGGCGCAGGTAGTAGTGCCGGACAAGGCCGTTGAAATCCATCGGCGACGCGGCGCCGACGATCGTGGTGAAGTCGCGGACCTCGGGCACGGTCCGGAGGTACTGCTCGATCTCGCGCGCGGCGGCATCGGTCGTCTCGAGCGTGGCCGTCTCCGGCAGGTCGAGCACGACCTGGAACTCGTTCTTGTTGTCGAACGGCAGCATCTTCAGCGGCACCACGGCCAGCGCCATCCAGACCGCGGCGCCAAACAGCACGGCCATGACGAGCAGAAGGACGCGGGATTTCGAGCGGCTGTCGACGAAGGGCCGCATGACCCGGGCGTAGAGGCGGTACGTCGGGGTCGACGAGACGTCCTCGTCCTCGACGCCATGTCCGGAGCCAAGCCCCTTTCCGGCGAGCATCTTCTTCGAGATCCACGGCGTGATCGTGAAGGAGACGAGCAGGGAACTGAGCATCGCCAGCGGAACGTTCAGCGCCATCGGCCGCATGTAGGGGCCCATCATGCCGCTGATGAAGAACATCGGCAGGAACGCGACGATCACGGAAAGCGTGGCGAGGATCACGGGCGGCATCACCTCGCCCATGGCGTTTTCGATGGCCTGGTCGGGCGGCAGACGCCGTCGCAGCAGGTGCCGGTAGATGTTCTCCACCGCGACAATGGGGTCGTCGACGAGCAGTCCGAGCGCGAGGATCAGCGCGAAGAGGGTCACGCGGTTGATCGTGTAACCGGCGAGCAGGTTGACCATCAGCGTCAGCGCGTAGGTGATGGGGACGGCGAGCGCGACGATGACGCCGACGCGCCAGTTCATCACGAGCGCGATCAGGACGATCACGGTGACGATGGCCTCGCCGAGCGACTTGACGAGATCGTTGACCTTCTCGTTGGCGGTCTCGCCGTTGTCGCGCGTGATCCGCACGCCGACCTCGTCCGGGATCATCGTGCGTCGCAGCTCGTCCAGGGTCTTCTCGACGTCGCGCGCCACCCAGACCGCGTTGCTGCCCTTCTTCTTGGCGACGGCGATCGTGACGGCGCCGTACTCGCGCCCGCCCTCGCCGCCCGCGCCGGCGTCGGCGGGGCCGAAGCCGATGCGCGAGTAGACCGACGGCTCGTCGGGTCCGTCGAGGATCTCGGCGACGTCGCGCAGGTAGACCGGCCGGTCGCCGTGCACGCCGACCATCAGGTTGCGGACCTCGTCCGCGTCGCGTAGGAACGGCCCGACCTCGACGACGATCTCGCGATTCGCGCGCGCCAGCGTACCGGCCCCGGCCTGGCTGTTCGAAACCTTGAGCGCCCCCGCGACCTCGAGGACCGAGAGGTCGTGCGCGGCCAGCCGCTCGGGGTCGAGCAGCACGCGCACCGCGCGCGGCTCGCCGCCGTGCAGCGTGATCCGGGCGCTGTCGTGAACGTTCTGGAGTTTGCCGGCGACCTCCTCGGCCACGCGGTAGAGGTCGTGGGTGCCGTAGCGGCCGCTGTAGAGCGCCGCGGTGACGATCGGCACGTCGTCGATCTCGATCGGCTTGATCACCCAGCCCGCGATCCCGGGCGTCGCGCGGTCGATGTTCTGAAAGATCTTGTTGTAGAGCTTGATCAGGCTTGCCTCGCGGTCCTGGCCGACGAAGAAGCGGACCGTGACGACGGCCTGGCCCGGGCGCGACATCGAGTAGACGTACTCGACGCCGTCGATCTGGTAGAGCAGTCGCTCGAGCCGCGACGAAACGCGCCGCTCGATTTCCTCGGCGCTGCCGCCGGGATACGAGACCATCACGTCGGCCAGGGGCACGACGATCTGGGGTTCCTCCTCGCGCGGGGTCATCACCAGCGCAACCGCCCCCGCGGCGAGGCTGATCACGATCAGGAGGACCGAGAGCTGCCCCTGGAGGAAGCTGCGGATGAGGCCCGAGAGCTTGTTTCCGTTCTCCGACATGGCCTAGCCCTCCCGCCCGGGGGCCGCGGCCAGCACGGTTTCGCCGTCGTCCAGGCCCGACAGAATCTCGACCTGTCCGTCGCGGCGGGCTCCCGTCTTCACGAGTCGCCGCAGCGCGCGGCCATCGCGGACGACGCGCACCATCTCGAGTTGTCCGACGCTCGACACGGCCGCCTCGGGCACGCGGACGACCTCGATGCGGCCCGCGGGCGCCACGAGCCGGCCGAACGCCCCCGGCCGCAGGCCCGCCGGATCGTCCAGCAGCACCTTGACCTTCTGCGTGCGGCTCTGCGGGTCGATCTCCGAAACGATCTCGGCGATGCGTCCCTTGCGCGAGCGGAGAGGGTCGGTCAGCGTGACGCCGACCTCCATGCCGGCCGACAGGGCGCCGGCCAGCCGGATCGGAACGGGCGCCTCGAGGCGCATGCGCGCCGGGTCGTAGACGGCGAGCAGCGCCTGTCCGGGCGAGGCGAGGTCGCCCTCCTCCACGCGGCGGTCGGTCACGACGCCGTCGATCGGCGAGACGATCCGCGCGTAGGTCATCATCACGCGGGCGCGCTCGACCTGCGCGCGGGCCGCGTCGCGGCCGGTCTCCGCGGCCAGCCGCTGCTGTTCCGTCGCGGCCTTGGAATCGAACAGGCTCTTCGTCCGCTTGTATTCGGCCTCGGCCATGCGGAGCTGGGCCTCGGCGGCGGCGAGCTGCTCGCCGATCTCCCGGTCATCCAGCAGAAGGAGTTCCTGGCCGGCCTTGACCGCCGTTCCGGCGGCCACGAGCACCTTCTTCACGTGGGCCGGAACCTTGGCGCTGAGGGTGATCCGCGTCTCCGATTCCACCGTGCCCGGCACCTCGGTCTGCGCCTCGACGACGGCCCGTTTCACGACGACGGTCGCCGCGCCCGCGGGGACGGGTTCGCCCGCCTCCGCCGCCACGGTGCCCGGGGGCACCCGGTCGGTGCAGCCGCCCGAGGAGTACACCATCAAGCCCGCCATGCCGACGACGCCCGCCAGCGGTTTCCACGATGCCCTGAGTATTCGTTTCATGCGCTCGCTCATGTTCCATGCCTCCCTGGATCGATGCCTACTTTGCGCCGTCGGCCGCCGCCAATTCGCCCGCGGCCCGCCCGATATTGGAGAGGGCGGTCAGATAGTCGTACACCGCGGCCACGCGGCGGCTGCGGACCGCCGCAAGCCCCAGTTCCGCGTTCAGCAGTTCCGGAACGTCGGCCGCGCCCTGCTCGTAACGGGCCTTGGTCATGCGCAGCGCCTCGTCCGCGCTCTCGACGCTCTTCGCCATGAGGGTCCAGCGCTCCCGCGCCTCGCGGGCCTGCAGGCGGGCCTGGCGCTGGTCCAGCTTCACACCATCCCGGGCGCGTCGCGCGTCGGCCTCCGCCGCGGCGAGACTGGCCTCGGCCTCGCGGATGGCGGCCGAGCGTCGGAACCCGTCGAAGACATCCCATTCCGCCATCACGCCCGCGTAGTAGCTGTCCTGGGCATCGGAAAAATCCTCGCTGTCCCAGCCGATCTCGCCGAACGCGCTGACCGTGGGCCGCCGGTCCGCCTGCGCTCTCGCCAGGGCGCTGCGGCGCGCGGCGACAGCCGCCTCGGCGGCGCGGACCGCCGGATGGCGGCCGGACGCGTCGGGCGCGGCATCGGCCGGCAGATCCGGAACCTGCTCCGGCGGCACGGCATCGAGTCCGGCCTCCGGGACCAGGTCGCGGCCGATCGCGGTGTTGAGCGCCGCCACGGCGAGGCCGACCCCGTTCCGGGCGCGGATCAGATCCTCCTGCGCCTGCGCGAGCCGGACTTCCAGGCTGAGGACATCGCTCTTCACGGCGGCGCCCCGGTCCATGCGGGCCCGCGCCACGCGGAGGCTCTCCTCGAGCGACCGGACCTGCTCCTGCTGCACGGCGACGAACGACTGCGCCTGCAGGACCGTGTAGAAGCCCCGGGTCACCTCGTGGACGAGGTCGTTCCGCACCGCGGCGAACATCTCCGACTGCGCGCCCGCGGCGGAGACGGCGGCCCGGCGATCGTTGGCGCGGCGGCCGAAGTCCAGCAGCCGCATCTTCGCGCCGAGGCCGAGCCGAGCGTTGCCGGTGTCGTCCGGTCGGTTCGGGTCGAACGCGGGATCCTGCATGTTCAGCGACCGCTGGTTCAGTGCCATCATGAAGGCCTGCGGCGGATTGTCCGTGCGGGCATAGCCGCCCGAGACCGACACGACGGGCCACAGCGCGGATTCCGCCTGGCGGATCGCGGCGCGGGCCGCGACGGCGCGGGCTTCCGCCGCCGCCGCCTGGGGGCTCTCCGCCAGCGCGGCGCGGACGCACTCCTCCAGCGAAGGCCCGGCGGAGGATGCGGCCGCCCCTGCGATCAGACTCCCGAGAACTGCGACGAGACGTTTCATGCTGCAGCCCCTCCCTTGCAAATGCAGTCCAGAACCCGGACCGACCGCGGATCGGCGACCCGGTACCAAACCTCGCGACCTGCACGCTCCGCCGCGACCAGCCCGACACGCCGCATGTGGTTCAAGTGCTGCGACGTCGCCGCCGGCGGAAGACCGAGCAGCCCGGCCACCTCGTGAACCGGCGCGCCCTTCCGGCCGCGGAGGATCTCGAGAATCTTGAGCCGGTGCGGGTGCGCCAGGAGCTTCAGGACCTGGGCGACCCTCACCAGCTCCTTGAGCGGGATCCCCGGACACCCGCAGGCTTGCGTTCCATTCATAAGCTCATGATATCATGATACCGTGATATGTCAACCCGCATCTCGCCTTTT
>CAYXFW010000153.1:0-6842 GCA_964464305.1 uncultured Verrucomicrobiota bacterium | reverse complement strand
GATCCTCCACCTGGGGGTCGGTCGTGCCGACGCGCACGGACATCTCTGGAACCTCGAGGAGATCTCCATCCGGACCTGCCGCGACTTCGGCGTCGAGGCGTGGCGGCGCGAGGGGAAATCGGGCGCGTGGACGGCCTCCGGAAAGATCGCGGCCATCGGTTTCCACATCAAGCGCTGGATCACCCTGCACGGAACCAGCTTCAACGTCGATCCCCAGCCGGACGGCTTCGCGCACATTGTCCCCTGCGGGCTCGCCGGCGAGCCCGTGGCCTCGCTGCGCACCTGTCTGGGCGACCGGTGCCCACCCATGGAGGCCGTTCTCGACCGCCTTCTGGCCCACGCTGGAACCGTGCTCGGCCGAACGCTCACCCTGCATCGCGCCGACGGCCCGCTGCCTGCGGAGTTGGCGAAGGCCATGGAGGAGGTCCGGGAGGAGAAGTGAGAAGGGTCCCACCGGGCTTGTCCCGGTGGGGAGGCAAAACGGAAGGGTGACACCTTCCGCGGACCCGAACTATCGGTGACTTTCCCTGCGTCCCGGGCCTGCCCGTTCCGCAGCCCTCACCTTCCGCGTCGTCCGTAGGAGGTCCGCCGGACGACCACGGCGCGCGGCGCACAGTGTCCACGCGGCGCGTACATCGGCGGCGCGCACGGTCGTGGCGCACAGCCGCCCCACCGCGAGCTCGTGTAGACCACCGTTGTCCTCGGGCCGCACGACACCGGCGCGACCACGTAGACAGGGCGCTGCGTCACGAATACAGGAGCCGGCTGCGCGTAGATGACCTGCTGCGGGCACGCCACGGGGACGACAACCGTCTGCACGGGGGCGCAGGCGGGCGCCGACATCTGCCCCAACAGGACTCCGCCCAGAATCGCCCCGGCCACAGCCCATCCGTCCGAATGCCCACCCGCCAGCGCCGTGCCTGGCGCCGCCGCCACAGCCAGAACCGCCGCAGCCCCGACCGATCCGATCCATCTCGTCTTCATGACCCACGTCCCTTCCACAGGCTTCCGATCGCCTCGATGAACCTGACGCGGGAGCGGCGGCGTTATTCAATGAGGGCTTCCAGTGACGGGGCTTTCCCCGGTAGACTGTGAATACGGACGCGCGCTTGCGCGTCCATATCTTGGCACTCTGTGAGTTCGCTGCTGGACCAGGCGAAATCGGGCGACATGGAGGCGTTTACGCGCCTCTTCGAACCGCTTCGCGGCAATGTCTTTGCGGTCGCATGCCGGTTCGTCGGCCCGCAGGATGCCGAGGATGTGGTGATGGACACGTATCTCAAGGCATGGAAGGCGCTGCCGGGCTTTCGCGGCGGCTCGTCGCTGAAGACCTGGCTGACCCATATCGCGCGCAACACATGCCTGGACCGGATCCGTCGCGTACAGGCCGACCGGGCCGTCCCGCTGGCGGCCGCCGATCCCGAGCAGCCCGCCCGCGAGCTTTCCGACCCCACGCTCTCGACGCCCGACGAAACCGTGCGCAGCCGCGAAATGGCGGGGGTCCTGCACACGGCCCTGGCGCAGCTCGACCAGGCGCACCGTACCACGCTGCTTCTGCGCTACGTGGACGACCTGAGCTATGCCGAGATCGCCGCCGCGACCGGCGCCCACATCGGCACCGTGATGTCGCGGCTGTTCAACGGAAAACGAAAGCTTCGCGCGCTCGTGGAAGCGATGGAACAGGGACGACCGGGGGAGACCGCCGCATGAAGAACCTCAACTCCGCACTCCGAGCCGCCCGGACGGGCGGGCAAGCCCCGGCAGGCGCCGACGCGTTCTGGAGCGAGTTCGAACGTCGCGCCGGCGGCATCGAACGGGTGCCGCGCGTCGCCACGACCGGCCCCCTCACGCGGGTCGCCTCCATCGCCGCCGCCCTGCTCCTCGCGGCCGGGGCCGGGGTCTGGGCCCTGCTCCCGGGCACGGCACTGGCGAACATTCGCATCGATACGCTCTCCGTGCCGGTCGCGCACGACTCGGTTTTTATTATCAACGATGCCGCCGGAGAGGGTACGATCATCCTGATCGGCGGGCTCCGGCCGCAGGATCCGACGGAGGGCTGATCCGTGACGCGAATGCCAACACGATGGACAGGGCTTGCCGCCGCGCTGGGGATCTCAGCGCTCGCCCTCGCCTGGCCCGCCCCCGCCGCTCAGGCGGCCTCGACGGCCCACATCCGCCTCATCGCCGCCTCCGGCGGCCCGGCGAAGGTCGACCCGGGCCTGCGGGATGTCGAGCCGCTGCTTAAACGCAACCTGAACTTCACGCAACTGCGCCTGCTCGACAGCGGCAGCGTAAAGCTCCCGACCACCGGCGCCGCCGTTTCGCTCAAGGCCGGCGTGACCGTCCGCTGCAACGGAAGCGCCGACAAGCTCGCGATCACCGTCGAGAGCGGCGGCCGCGTCGTCGCCCAGACCCAGGTCGCCATGCGCCCCAACATCCCGCTCATCCTCTCCGGCTTCCCCGGCGGCGGCGGGACGATGATGGTGATCGTGCAGTTGAGGTAGAGGGGGAAGCTGCGGTTCACGGTTCAAGGTTCAAAGTTCACCGTTCCGGGTTCACGGTTCGGCATTCATGGTTCAAGGTTCATGAAACCGTAAACTGTGAACCTTGAACTCCGAATCTCCCCCTGACACCTGAAACCTGCCTGCCAGCCGAAGTCTCCGGCGCTGTCGGGGCGTCTCTGCCCGTGGCTCGCTAGGCCTTGACGAAGCGGGCCGTCAGCTCGTCGAGCGTGACGGACTGCTCGGCGCCGACGGCCATGTCCTTGAGCTGGCATCGACCGGCGGCGAGTTCGTCGTCGCCGCGCACGACGACCCAGGGGGCGCCGCGACGGTTGGCGATGCGCATCTGGGCTTTCACGCTGCGGCCGGAGGTGTCGAGCCCGACCGCCACGCCCTTCCGGCGGAGTTGCTGCGCGAGCGCGAGGTTCTCCCCGGCGGCCCGCTCCCCGACGGCGACGAGCCACAGGTCCGGCCGGCCGCGGTGGTCCTCGAACTTCACGCCCGTGCCCTGCAGCGCCATGATCACGCGCTCGATGCCGATCGCGAAACCGACGCCTTCGACGGAGCGGCCATCCAGTTCAATGCGGTAGCGCCCGCCGCCCGCCAGCGCATCCTGCGCGCCGAGCGCGGAGTGGGTGATTTCCCAGATCGTGTGCTCGTAGTAGTCGAGCCCCCGGATCAACCGCGGATCCACCTGCGCCGCGACGCCGAGCGCCGCGAGCCGCCGGGCCACTTCGTCGAGGTAGGCCCGCGATTCCGGCGCCATGAACGTCATCACCTGCGGCAGCGTGTCGACGACCGCGCGGCATCCCGGATTCTTGCAGTCGAGGATCCGCAGCGGATGCTGCTCGTGGCGGCGGCGGCAGTCCTCGCACAGCGCATCCAGGTGCGGCCGCACGGCGGTCACGAGGCCCTCGCGCACGGCGGCCTGGTCCGCGGCCACGCCGCGCGTGTGCAGGCGGAGCGAAGCGCCGGGCAGGCCCCACGCCTCGACCAGATGCATCTGCATCGCAATGCACTCCGCATCCGCCGCCGGGGACGGAGCGCCCAGCGCTTCGACACCGATCTGGTGAAACTGCCGTTTGCGTCCCGCCTGCGGGCGCTCGGCGCGGAACATCGGGCCGATGTAGAAGACGCGCGCCTCGGCGAACTCCGGGCCGAGCCCGCACAGCGCCCGGATGACGCCGGCCGTGCCTTCCGGACGCAGCGAAACCTGACGGCCGCCACGGTCCTCGAAGGTGTACATCTCCTTCTGGACGACATCCGTCCCCTCGCCGATCGCGCGAGTGAACACGGACGTTCGCTCAAGGACGGGGGTCCGGATCTCCTCGAAGCCGTAGAGCGGAAGGACGCGACGCGCATCCGACTCGACGCGCTGCCAGAGCCCCACCTCCGGCGGCGCGACATCGGACATGCCCTGCAAAGGTAGGAAGCCGCCGGAACTCATGGAAAACTACTGGCCCGTGATGGTCTTGCGCATCACGCGCCCGGGCTTGAACTTCACAACCTTCCGGCGCGGGATCTGCACGACCTGATCCGGCTTGTTCGGATTGCGGCCGATCCGGGGCTTGCGTTCCTGCACCTCGAAGACGCCGAAGTTCCGGAACTCGACCGTCTTCCCCTGTTGGAGCGCTTCGACGATGTAGTCGAGCGACTTCTGCAGCACGACCGCGACGTCGTGCTGAACCAGGCCGGACTCCGCTGCAATCCGCACCACCAGATCCCGTTTGGTCATGACCGTATCCCCCCGGGCTGCCGCCTCTCCCCGACCTCCGTGTGTATCGAACGTCGGACCCGCCGCAAATGCAAGCACAATCACGAGAAAACGATACAGGAACCCGGAGGGCACCCGCCGTCCCGCCCGCGGTTACCGCAGGCCTCCCTTGCTTGACAACGATCACCGTTCCGTTATGGTGCACCGCGCACAGAAGCTCCAGGTTCCGGTGTAGCGCAGTGGTAGCGCAGGTGACTGTTAATCACTTGGTCGTAGGTT
The DNA here is from genome assembly GCA_964464305.1 of uncultured Verrucomicrobiota bacterium. Lineage (GTDB taxonomy): Bacteria > Verrucomicrobiota > Kiritimatiellia > PWTM01 > PWTM01 > VGWF01. Next base: position 2,348 of record CAYXFW010000153.1, on the reverse strand, counting down.
CGAATCCTACCACCGGAGCCATTCGACTCGGGGCGCGCCGAGAGTCGAATGCCCTGAGCGAGTGTAGCGAGTCGAAGGGCTCTGACTCTCATGCCCATGATCCCGGCGCTCCTCTCGCTCTCCCCTCAAGCTAGACGAGAACCTCCCGGTCCGCCTCGTCGACGACCTGCGACGCCTGGGCCACGACGTGGATACCACCCACAATGAGAGGCTGGACGGTCTTCCGGATGCCGCTGTTTGGGAAGCCGTCGAAAGCTGGGCGGGCTGCGTCGTGAGCGCAACCGAGATCAAGATCAGGGTACGGCGCATCGTCACGCCGCCGCACTGACCATTCGCGCCGTCTGCCGATGCCGATGAATTTGGGCACAGGCAACCCGAGCGATCCGTCATGCGAACTCTGCCCGCGCCCCTCTGCGGATTCCGAAGCGCGACCCCGCAGAGGCCCGACGCTCACCCACTCCTTTAGCTGTGCGCAAGAGTCACTGGCCAACGTCAGCCTGCGCACCACAGCTTCGCTGTCCCTACGTCCGCCGTCCCTGCGTCCGTGCCGGGAGGTCGAACCGATCGAGGTTCATGACCTTGTGCCAGACAGCCACGAAGTCCTCGATGAACCTCTTCTGGGCGTCGGCACTGCCGTACGCCTCGGCGATGCTCCGAAGCTGCGAGTTCGAGCCAAAGACGAGATCGACGGAAGAGGCGGTCCATTTGACGTCGCCGGTCTTGCGGTCGCGCCCCTCGTAGAGATCCGCACCCTTGGCGGATTTCTTCCACTCGATGCCCATGTCCAGCAGGTTGACGAAGAAGTCACTGCTCAGAGTTCCGGGGCGCTTGGTCAAGGCGCCGAGCCCGGGATCCCCGACGTTCGTGTTGAGGACCCTCATGCCGCCGATTAGAGCGGTCATCTCGGGGGCGGTGAGCGTGAGCAACTGCGCCCGGTCGCCCAGCATCTACGGCGCCGGCCTGTCGATCTTGCCGCCAACGTAGTTGCGGAATCCGTCCGCGGCCGGCTCCAGCACGGCGAACGACGCCGCGTCGGTCATCTCCTGTGTCGCGTCGGTGCGCCCCGGCGAGAAGGGGACCCGGACATTGTGCCCGGCCTTCTTCGCGGCCTCCTCGACAGCGGCACACCCGCCCAGCACGATCAGATCGGCGAGCGAGACTTTCTTGTTCCCGGATTGTGAGCCGTTGAAATCCTGCCGGACCTTGTCAAGCGCCTGCAAGACCTTCGCGAGCTGGGCCGGTTGATTGACTGCCCAGTCCTTCTGCGGCACGAGGCGGATGCGCGCGCCGTTCGCTCCCCCCCGGTTGTCGGACCCGCGGAACGTGGACGCCGATGCCCAGGCGGCCGAAACCAGGTGAGAGAGGGGCACGTCCGAGGCGAGGATCTTCTTCTTCAGGTCTGCGATGTCCTGCTCGCCGATCAGTTCGTGGTTGACCTGAGGAACGGGGTCCTGCCAGATCAGCGGTTCTTTCGGGACGAGAGGGCCAAGGTACCGGGAGACGGGTCCCATGTCGCGGTGGGTCAGCTTGAACCACGCCTTGGCAAAGGCCTCATCAAACTCCGCCGGGTTGTCCAGGAACCGCTTGGAGATCTTCGCGTAGACGGGATCCTCCTTCAACGCGATGTCCGTGGTGAACATCATGGGCGGGTGGCGCGTTGACCGGTCGTGGGCGTCCGGCACCATGCCCTGTCCGGCTCCGCCCTTGGGCGTCCACTGCTGGGCGCCTGCCGGGCTCTTCGTCAATTCCCATTCGAAAGCAAAGAGATTGGCGAAGTACTGGTGCGACCAACGGGTCGGGGTGCTGGTCCATGCCCCCTCGAGTCCGCTGGTGATGGTGTCTTCGGCGTTGCCTTTTCCGTGCTTGTTCTTCCAGCCAAGCCCCTGCTCCTCGATGCCGGATCCCTCGGGCTCGGGACCGACGTTTGTGGCGCTTGCCGCACCGTGGGCCTTGCCCAACGTATGTCCTCCGGCGATGAGGGCCACGGTCTCCTCGTCATTCATCGCCATGCGGGCGAAGGTCTCGCGGATGTCCTTGGCGGCGGCGAGCGGGTCCGGCTTGCCGTTGGGCCCTTCCGGATTGACGTAGATCAGGCGCATCTGGACGGCGGCAAGAGGATTGTCGAGTTGTCGGTCGCCCTTGTAGCGCTTGTCGCCGAGCCACTCGCTCTCGGGTCCCCAGTAGACATCCTCCTGAGGCTCCCAGACATCCTCGCGCCCTCCGCCGAACCCGAATGTCTTGAAGCCCATCGACTCCAGAGCGCAGTTGCCCGTGAGGATCATCAGGTCGGCCCATGAGATTGCCCGACCGTACTTCTGCTTGATCGGCCAGAGTAACCGGCGCGCCTT